>JASLAV010000828.1 GCA_030146905.1 Lentzea sp.
GGAAGTGCGGTGAAGCGGCTGGCGTTGCTGGTTCTCGTACTCGTGACCCTGTCCGCGTGCGCCGCGATCCCCACGAACACCCAGCCGAAGCCGATCGGCTCGAAGGACGGCAAGGCCACGAACACGGTCACGGCGCCGGAGCCGCGGCAGAACATCGACCCGTTCATGCTCGTGCGCGACTTCATCGACGCCACGTCGAACCCGGACAACAACTACGCGGCCGCCCGTGCGTTCATGACGCCGGAGGCCAGCAAGAAGTGGGACACCAAGAACCCCACGATCATCGAGACCACGTTCGCGACCGTGCCGACCTCGCCCTCGCAGGCGCCGCAGACGCCGCAGGACAAGACGCAGACCGTGCTGCTGCAGGGCAATTACGTCGGCCGCCTGGGCAACGACAACTCGTTCGTGCCGCGGCTCGGCGACGTCTCGCAGGTGGTGAGGCTGGAGCGCAACAGCGAGAACCAGTGGCGGATCTCCGAGCCGCCGCCGGGCGTGTACATGCCGCAGAACCAGTTCAACAACAACTACCGCCGCGTCACCCTGTACTTCTACAACCCCGAGTTCACCGTGCTGGTGCCGGACCCGCGCTACGTCGTGATCCCGCCGGCCACGAGCATCCCGACCCGCGTCACGGAACTGCTGATCAAGGGCCCCGGCGACGCGGTGCGCGACACGCTGGTGAGCGCGCTCGGCCCGGACACCGACATCTTCTCGGAGACCAAGGAGTCCGACGACGGCGCGCTGGAGGTCAACCTCACCAAGGTGGGCAAGGACCTGACGCCAGAGAAGAGCAAGCAGATCGTCGCGCAGATCGTGAAGTCGTACTCCGGCGTCACGTCGTCGCGCGTCCGCGTGCTCGTGGACGGCCAGCAGATCCTGCCCGACCAACGCGACTACCGGCCGTCCGACGTGTCGGCGACCGCGGGCGAGTCGTTGCTGGCGCTGAACGCGAACCTCCAGGGCATGCTCGTGGTGGACGGGACCATCCGCTCGCTGACCGACGGCAACCCGGTCAAGGGCCCGGCGGGTGCGGGCGTCTACAACGTCGTGAACGCGGCCCAGTCCCTCGACGGCTCCCGCCTGGCCGTGGTGACCAGAGCCGGCGGCGCGATGCGCCTGCGCGTGGGAGAGCTCGAACAGGACCTGTCCGAAGTGGACCTGCCGGCGACCACGCTGACGAGACCGACCTGGCTGCTCTCGAGCGGCCCGAAGGAACCGGGCGCCGAGGTCTGGACGGCCGTAGACGGCACCTCGGTGGCCCGCGTGACCCGGTCGGACAGCGGCTGGACCGCCAAGGGCGTCAACATCACCGACCTGACGCCGTTCGGCGCGATCAGCGAACTGCGCCTGTCCCGCGACGGCACGCGAGCGGCCCTGGTGATCGCGGGCAAGCTCTACGTCGCGTCCGTGGTGCGCAACAACCAGGACGTGGCACTGCGCTCACCCCGCCAGGTGCAGCCCTCGACGCTGGGCTCGGCGGTCCAGTCGATCGACTGGCTCTCCCAGGACGTCCTGGCGGTCTCCTCCTCCCTGCCGGCGTTGCCGGTCACCAAGGTCTACGCGGACGGCTACAAGCTGGACCGCTACAGCCAGTCCAACCTCACCGTGCCGGTGGGTTCGGTGGCGGCGGCGCCCGCGCGTCAGGTGCAGGTGGTCGACCCCTCCGGTCTGTGGTCGGCCTCGGACATCACCGACGTGTGGCGGTCCAGCGGGATCCGGGTGTCGCCGGGGGCGCTGGTCTTCTACCCGGGCTGAGCCGGGACGCCTCGCGGCCGAGCCGCGTGTCTCGGGCACGCGGGTCCGGCTCGGGCTGGCGGTGGTGTCGGCTCGGTGGAGGCGTCGGCTGAGGTACAGGGCGGATGCGGCCGGGCCTGCTGTCGCCCGGCGTGCCGCACGCTGCTGCCGGAGCTGTGCCGTGCGCGGCAAGGCGGGGCGGGTGCATGGCCGACTGGTAGTCCGGCATGGCCGGGATCGAAGCCTGCCGGGCCACCGCGTTGCCGAGCTGCACCGTGCGGGACCGGGCTGCTCGCTGCCGGAGCTGTGCGGTGACGCGGCAAGGCAGGGTGGGTGCAGGGGGTGGCTGGCCGTTCTGCGTGGTCAGGATCGAAGCCTGCCGGGCCACCGCGTTGCCGAGCTGTGCCGTGCGGGACCGGGCTGCTCGCTGCCGGAGCTGTGCGGTGACGCGGCAAGGCGGGGCGGGTGCAGGGCCGATTGGTAGTCCGGCATGGCTGGGATCGAAGCCTGCCGGGTCACCGCGTTGCCGAGCTGCACCGTGCCGGATTCGGCTCTTGCTGCCGGAGCTGCGCGCTGGCGTTGCAGGGCAGCGACGGCTGCTGGTTCGACATGCCGCCTGCGGCCAAGACCGAAGCCCGCCGACCTCGTCACCGAGCTGCACCCCGCAGTCCCCGGCTGCCTGCTGCCCAGGGCCGCGCGGGCGGCACCGCACGAGCCTTGAACCGGCCCCTACTGCCCGGGCTGGTGCGGCCGAGCCGAAGTCAGCACCACCACCCCGTGCGTCCGCACCCCGGCCCCGCGCAACGCCCGGACGCAGGCCGAAGCCGTGGCCCCGGTCGTGATCACGTCGTCGAGCAGCACGGTGGTCCCCGGCGGCGGTCTCCCGCACACCTCCACCCGCCCCGCCAGGTTCCGCCGCCGGGCACCGGCGCCCAGTCCCACCGAGTCGGCCACGCCGGGGGCGAGCCGCAGCACCGGAGCCACGGAGGCGATCTCCACGGCCTGGGCGATCCGCAGCATGTGGTCCCCACCCCTCCCTCGGGCGGCGCTGCGGCGCGACGGTGCGGGCACCAGGGTCCACGGCGCGGGGCCCGCGGCCACCAGGGCGCACGCCACCAGGGCCCCGAACCACGCTGAGAGCGCCCGTGCGCCCCGTTCCTTGAAGGCGAGCACGAGTTCTCGCGCCGCGCCGTGATAGGCGGCGAGCGTCCACACAGGCGGCCCCACACCGGGGACCTGGAGCGGCGAAGGCGGGCCGAAGCCGGAGAAGCACGTAGCGCAGCAGGCGGTGCCGCGGCGGCCGCAGCCGGCGCATGTGGACGGCAGGAGCAGGTCGAGTGCTGTCATGGGTCCATGGTGGCGGCGCGGTCTGACAGAAAAACCGGCAGAAACCCCGGTAGGCGGGGTAACCGGGTCTTTCGGCACCGCCCACACGAGTGAAGTTCCTGTTGCGTTGTCGATCTCCAAAGCGCTCTGGCACACCGGCGAAGCCGAGATCGCACCCACTTCCGTGACGACGTCCCAAGATCCGGTAACTCGTCGCATCCGCTCGCCCTGGGCGTCTGTTGAGACGGTGTTTCAGAACTGCGGAGTCCGCTCAGAGGGGCCGGAAGCCCGGCGCCGCTGAGCGCGTTCGCGCCTCCTGGGATGGCCCGTGCGAGCGCGCGTGACACCCCCGATGAGTTAACGATTATTCACATGTCTGGCTGACCAGCGGTTATTCATATGAATGGGTACGAACAGAGTACGACGGGTGATCAACGGTCTTGTCCGCCAATGGGCGAAATCCACCGTTCAGCCGGGCGTGACTGCCTCGTGATCGGACGTGGGCACCGATCGGTTCGGTTGCAAGAAGTGCGATCAGGTCTCACCAAGTGGTTCGGAATCGATCTCTCCCAGGTTTCGGGAACATGACACGGGGGTCGCCCGTTGGCTGGGTATGAGGCCGCTCCGGGACCCGTTCGACGCAGTGCAGCTGCCGTCGAGTGCCGGTTCCGGCCTGGGCCGTACGGGTGAGCCGGAGGCTGGTGGGTTTGGTTCGCGACACGCTCGGGAAACGTCTGACAACGCGGAGTCGTCGCGCTGCGTAGTCGCCGAAAAATCTCGCTGTTCCCCCGGCAAGGGGGCTTACGCGACGGTGAATCCCAAGCTAACGTGCACCGCTATCAGCGTTCTCGGCCCGCGGGGAGGAGGCGAACAGCCCATGACCCTGGCGCCGTGAGAGCTGC
This sequence comes from Lentzea sp., assembly GCA_030146905.1. Next base: position 3,966 of record JASLAV010000828.1, read on the forward strand.
GGAGGACGACCCTCTGCGACACAATCCGCGATCCATGATCGCCACGGCGCGCTGAATCAGTCCAGCCAAAGCTCGCAGCAAAGCGAGGGAGGTCGTGTATGGACATCGTCGTTAAGGGCCGCAACGTCGAGGTGCCCGATCACTACAGGGTTCACGTCGCCGAAAAGCTGGCCCGGCTTGAGCGCTACGACCGCAAGGTCATCCGCTACGACGTGGAGCTTTTCCACGAGCCGAACCGCAGGCAGTCGAAGAACTGCCAGCGGGTCGAAATCACCGGCAAGGGACGTGGACCCGTGGTCCGTTCCGAAGCCTGCGCGGGTGACTTCTACGCCGCGCTCGACGCTGCGGTCGCGAAGCTCGAGAACCGCCTGCGTCGGTCTCACGACCGCAGGCGAGTCCACCACGGGGCCCGTGCCCCGATCTCGGTGGCAGAAGCGACAAGCGGACTGGCTGACGTCCCGTCCGCCGGCGAGAGCATGACGTCGCGCCGCGGCAAGACCGCGGTGCTCGACGCACCCGAGGCCGACCACGAGGGCATGGCGGAAGTGCCCGCGCAGCGTTGGGACGACGGCCTCGAAGAAAAGTTGCCCGGACGCGTCGTACGCGAGAAGGAGCACGCCGCCAAACCGATGACCGTCGACCAGGCCCTCTACGAGATGGAACTGGTCGGACACGACTTCTACCTGTTCGCCGACGCCGATTGCGGCCGCCCGAGTGTCGTCTACCGCCGGAAGGGATTCGACTACGGCGTGATCAGGCTGGCCTGAACCGCTGACCCGTTCCTCCGACAGCCCGCCGCCCCGCACCCCTCGCGTGCGGGGCGGCGGCGTGCGTCTACCGCCACCCGGACCCATTTCCCCACCCGGACGTTCACCGTCAAGGTGAACTTGGCCGGACCAGGAACCTTCACGTGGTGCCCGTGCGTTCTCCACACCAGTAGCCGAGCTCGGGGGCACGGCGACAGGCGAGAGCGGAAGCTCGCAGATACCGCACCTGACCTGCACATACCAGGTTGGGCGTTCCAATCCGCCTGTGTCCGTGCACACATCTTGGCGACTTGCCTACGATGGGCAGGGGAAAGGCGTCCGACGAGGGCGCGCCGCGATACAGGTGATGAGGTCTATCCAGATGGTGCTGTCCCGACTGCTCCGCTCCGGCGAGGGCAAGATGCTCAAGCGCCTCCGCAACATCGCACACGCCATCAACGCGCTCGAAGATGACGTGGTCGACCTCTCCGACGCCGAGTTGCGCGCGAAGACCGACGAGTTCAGGAAGCGCCACGCCGACGGCGAGTCGCTCGACGAACTGCTGCCGGAAGCCTTCGCCGTCGCTCGCGAGGCTGCGAAGCGCACTCTGGGTCAGCGCCCCTACGACGTGCAGATGATGGGTGGAGCCGCGCTGCACCTCGGCCAGATCTCCGAGATGCGCACCGGTGAGGGCAAGACGCTGACCTCGGTCATGCCCGTCTACCTCAACGCCCTCGCCGGCAAGGGCGTCCACGTCATCACCACGAACGACTACCTGGCCAAGCGCGACGCGGACTGGATGGGCCGCGTGCACCGCTTCCTCGGCATGTCCGTCGGCGCGATCCTCTCCGAGATGACGCCGGAGCAGCGCCGCGCGTCGTACAACTCGGACATCACCTACGGCACGAACAACGAGTTCGGCTTCGACTACCTGCGCGACAACATGGCGTGGAGCCTGGACGAGTGCGTGCAGCGCGGCCACTACTACGCGATCGTCGACGAGGTCGACTCGATCCTCATCGACGAGGCCCGCACGCCGCTGATCATCTCCGGCCCCGCGGAGCAGTCGGCCCGCTGGTACACGGAGTTCGCGCGCCTCGTGCCGCGCATGCGCGGCATCGACGTCACGCAGCTCTCCCAGAAGGACCGCCTCGAGGTCGTCGAGGAGAAGTCGAAGTCGTACCACTACCAGTACGACGAGAAGAAGCGCACGGTCGCCGTCACCGAGCTCGGTGTGGAGTTCATCGAGGACCAGCTCGGCATCGACAACCTGTACGAGGCCGCGAACACGCCGCTGGTGGGCTACCTCAACAACGCCCTCAAGGCGAAGGAGCTCTACAACCGCGACAAGGACTACATCGTCCGCAACGGTGAAGTCATGATCGTCGACGAGTTCACGGGCCGCGTGCTCGCCGGCCGCCGCTACAACGAGGGCATGCACCAGGCCATCGAGGCCAAGGAGAACGTCGAGATCAAGGCGGAGAACCAGACCCTCGCCACGATCACGCTGCAGAACTACTTCCGCCTCTACGAGAAGCTCGGCGACATGACCGGTACCGCCGAGACCGAGGCGGCCGAGTTCCACCAGACCTACAAGCTGGGTGTCGTCCCGATCCCGACGAACCGCCCGCCGCAGTGCAAGGACCAGCCCGACCTCGTCTACAAGAGCGAGGAGGCGAAGTTCGACGCCGTCGCCGACGACATCGCCGAGAAGCACGAGAAGGGCCAGCCGGTCCTGATCGGCACGACGAGCGTCGAGCGCTCCGAGTACCTCTCGAAGCTGTTGCTGCGCAGGGGAATCCCGCACGAGGTGCTGAACGCGAAGCACCACGACCGCGAGGCGCTGAT
>JASLAV010000843.1 GCA_030146905.1 Lentzea sp.
CGCCGAGATGAGCCGTTCGGAGTTCTACCGCGAGGGCCGCGTGCCCCTGCACACCCTCCGGGCGTACATCGACTACGGCTTCTACGAGGCCCGCACCACTTTCGGCCGTATCGGCGTCAAGGTGTGGATCTACAAGGGCGAGGTCACCGAGAAGGAGTTCGCCGCTCAGCAGGCTACTGCCGCTCCCCGTCAGGGTCGCGGCCGGGGCGACCGCCCCGAGCGTGGCGAGCGCGGTGGCGAGCGTCGCGGTGGCGGGCGTCGTAACGAGCGTCCGGCCGAGCGCAGCGCTGAGGCAGCCACTGGTACTTCAGTGGCTGAGTCTCCCGCCGTGCCGGCCGCAGAGACCGGAACGGAGGCCTGACCATGCTGATCCCGCGCAGGGTCAAGCACCGCAAGCAGCACCACCCGTCGCGCTCCGGTGCGGCAAAGGGTGGCACCCAGATCGCGTTCGGCGACTTCGGCATCCAGGCTCTGGAGCCGGCGTACGTCACCAACCGCCAGATCGAGGCGGCGCGTATCGCAATGACTCGCCACATCAAGCGTGGCGGCAAGGTGTGGATCAACATCTACCCGGACCGTCCGCTGACGAAGAAGCCTGCCGAGACCCGCATGGGTTCCGGTAAGGGTTCTCCCGAGTGGTGGGTCGCCAACGTCAAGCCGGGTCGGATTCTCTTCGAGCTGGCCGGTGTTGACGAGTCCCTTGCTCGTGAGGCCATGCGCCGCGCGATGCACAAGCTCCCGATGAAGTGCCGTTTCGTGGTGCGCGAGGGTGGTGTCTGATGGCTATCGGTACGCAGGGGCTTGCCCCCATCGATCTGGATGGCATGGACGACGAGACCCTCGTCGCCAAGCTGAAGGAAGCCAAGGAGGAGCTCTTCAACCTCCGCTTCCAGTCGGCGACCGGCCAGCTCGAGAGCCACGGTCGTCTCAAGGCCGTCCGTCGCGACATCGCTCGGATCTACACGATCCTGCGTGAGCGCGAGCTCGGCATCCGTACGGCTCCGAGCGTGAGTGAGTGAGGCAATGAGCGAGAACACGACGTCTGCGGCCCCCGAGGCCCAGCGCGCGACGCGTAAGGTGCGCCGTGGCTACGTGGTCAGCGACAAGATGGACAAGACCATCGTGATCGAGGTCGAGGACCGGGTTAAGCACCCCCTCTACGCCAAGGTCATCCGTCGCACGACCAAGGTCAAGGCACACGACGAGCAGAACAGCGCCGGCATCGGCGACCTGGTCGTCATCATGGAGACCCGCCCGCTGTCCGCTACCAAGCGGTTCCGCCTGGTGGAGATCCTCGAGAAGGCCAAGTAAGGACTTCTACATCGGCAGGGGCGGTGCGTGACACACGTACGCGTGCCGTCCCGGCCTAGCACAGCAACTATCCGTTCGACCAGGCTCGCCGGAAGCAGTCCGCGCGAGAACCAGTTCGACGACAGGAGTTCATTCAAATGATCCAGCAGGAGTCGCGACTTCGGGTCGCCGACAACACGGGTGCCAAGGAGATTCTCTGCATCCGCGTTCTCGGTGGTTCGGGCCGTCGCTACGCCGGAATCGGCGACACCATCGTCGCCACCGTCAAGGACGCGATCCCGGGCGGCAACGTGAAGAAGGGCGACGTCATCAAGGCTGTCGTCGTCCGGACCGCCAAGGAGCGCCGCCGTCCCGACGGTTCCTACATCAAGTTCGACGAGAACGCCGCCGTCATCCTGAAGAGCGACGGTGAGCCTCGTGGCACCCGCATCTTCGGCCCGGTGGGTCGTGAGCTGCGCGACAAGCGGTTCATGAAGATCATCTCGCTGGCTCCGGAGGTGCTCTGCCCATGGCGAAGATCAAGAAGGGCGACCAGGTCATCGTGATCTCGGGTCGTGACAAGGGCAAGACCGGCCGCGTGCTCGAGGTCCTCAAGGACTCCGACCGCCTCGTGGTCGAGGGTGTCCAGCGCGTCACGAAGCACACCAAGGTGGGCCAGTCGCAGCGCGGCGCCCGCACCGGTGGCATCGAGACGGTCGAGGCGCCGATCCACGTGAGCAACGTGATGATCGTCGACCCGGAGACCAAGAAGGGCACCCGCGTCGGGTACCGCGAGGAGCAGGTGGAGCGCGACGGTCGCACCAAGACCGTCCGGATCCGCGTTGCGAAGCGCTCCGGGAAGGACATCTGATGACCGAGACGACCATCGAGGCCCCGGCCCAGCCGCGCCTCAAGCAGAAGTACCGCGAGGAGATCCTCCCGGCGCTGATCGAAGAGTTCGGCCACAAGAACCTGCACCAGGCCGGCGGTCTCACGAAGATCGTCGTGAACATGGGTGTGGGCGACGCGGCCAAGGACTCGAAGCTCATCGAGGGCGCCATCCGCGACCTCTCGGCGATCACCGGTCAGAAGCCGCAGGTCACCAAGGCTCGTAAGTCCATCGCACAGTTCAAGCTGCGCGAGGGCATGCCGATCGGTGCGCACGTGACGCTTCGCGGTGACCGCATGTGGGAGTTCCTCGACCGCCTGCTGGCGACCGCCCTGCCGCGTATCCGCGACTTCCGTGGTCTGTCGCCCAAGCAGTTCGACGGCCACGGCAACTACACCTTCGGTCTCACGGAGCAGTAGATGTTCCACGAGATCGACCAGGACAAGATCGACCGGGTCCGCGGTATGGACATCACGGTCGTGACGACGGCGACGACCGACGACGAGGGCCGCTCTCTGCTGCGCCGTCTCGGCTTCCCCTTCAAGGAGAACTGACATGGCGAAGAAGGCCCTGATCAACAAGGCGGCCGCCAAGCCGAAGTTCGCGGTTCGCGCCTACACCCGGTGCCAGAGGTGCGGTCGCCCGCACTCCGTTTACCGCAAGTTCGGCCTGTGCCGCATCTGCGTGCGGGAGATGGCCCACCGTGGCGAGCTTCCCGGCGTCACCAAGAGCAGCTGGTAACACAACTACGCCGTAGGTCTGTCCGGCCCTCGATGGCCGCTCGGATACCCCGGCGAGGAAGGGCAAGAGCCCGATGACTATGACCGACCCGATCGCAGACATGCTGACCCGTCTGCGTAACGCGAACTCGGCGCACCACGACACGGTTTCCATGCCGTCGTCGAAGCTGAAGACGCACATCGCCGAGATCCTGCAGGCCGAGGGCTACATCTCCGGCTGGAACGTGGAGGACGCCCAGGTGGGCAAGACCCTCACGCTCGAGCTGAAGTACGGCCAGAACCGGGAGCGCGCCCTGGCGGGCGTGCGCCGCGTCTCGAAGCCCGGTCTGCGTGTGTACCGCAAGTCCACCGATCTGCCCAAGGTGCTCGGCGGCCTGGGCGTGGCGATTCTGTCCACGTCCTCCGGCCTCCTCACCGACCGACAGGCACAGGCCAAGGGCGTCGGCGGCGAAGTCCTCGCCTACGTCTGGTAATCCGGAAAGGAGAAAACGCCAATGTCTCGAATCGGCAAGCTTCCCGTTCCGGTCCCAGCCGGCGTGGACATCACTGTCAGCGGCGCGCTCGTGACCGTGAAGGGCCCCAAGGGTTCTCTCGAGCACAACGTGCCCGCACCCATCAATGTCGCCCAGGAGGACGCCCAGCTCGTGGTGTCCCGTCCGGACGACGAGCGGAACTCCAGTGCGCTGCACGGCCTGACCCGCACCCTGATCGCCAACATGATCACCGGTGTGACGCAGGGCTACGAGAAGAAGCTCGAGATCGTCGGTACTGGTTACCGTGTAGTCGCGAAGGGCTCGACCCTCGAGTTCGCGCTCGGCTTCAGCCACCCCGTTGTCGTCGAACCGCCTGCGGGCGTCACGTTCGCAGTCGAGTGCCCCACCAAGTTCTCGGTCTCGGGCATCGACAAGCAGCAGGTCGGCGAGGTCGCAGCGAACATTCGCAAGATCCGCAAGCCCGAGCCCTACAAGGGCAAGGGCGTGCGTTACGCCGGCGAGAACGTCCGCCGCAAGGTCGGAAAGGCTGGTAAGTGACGATGGCTATCAAGATCCTGGGCAAGGGCAAGGCCGTCGCTCGTCAGCGCCGTCACCTGCGCCTGCGCAAGAAGGTCGCCGGCACCGCCGTCCGTCCGCGTCTGGTCGTCACCCGCTCCTCGCGCCACATGGTGGCGCAGGTCGTGGACGACAGCGTGGGCAAGACCGTCGCGTCGGCGTCGACCCTCGAGGCCGACCTGCGTGCGTTCGACGGCGACAAGACGGCCAAGGCCCGCAAGGTCGGCGAGCTCGTCGCCGAGCGTGCCAAGGCTGTCGGCGTCGACACCGTCGTGTTCGACCGCGGCGGCAACAAGTACCACGGTCGCGTCGCTGCAGTGGCTGACGGCGCCCGCGAGGGCGGTCTGGCCCTGTGATGACCAACGCACGGAAGAAGAGGACTCTCTGATGGCTGCAGGGCAGCGCAGCGGCGCCCCCCAGGGTGCCGCCACCGAGAACAAGGACCGAAACGACCGCCGGGGGGGCGGGCGTCGGGACGACCGTCGCGGCGGCCAGGGCGCGGACAAGACCGCCTACGTCGAGCGCGTCGTCGCCATCAACCGTGTCGCCAAGGTGGTCAAGGGTG
>JASLAV010000866.1 GCA_030146905.1 Lentzea sp.
GCACGACGTTCGGGTGCCCGCTGGGGCACCGCGAGGCGATCGCACGTGTCCCGCGCGGCGTGCGGCCGAGCTGCTGAGCGACCGTTTCCAGGTCAGCAGCACTTACTTGTGCGTCACCGATTCCCACAGTTCCTCGTACCAAGACCCCTGGGCCGCCGGCTTGCCCGACGGCCTCTCCGATTCGGTGTTGCGACCTTCGTCACCCGGCAGTTGCACGATGTAGGGCGTCTCGCCCGGCCGCACCCAGTGCAGCCGTTTGCGCGCCTCGATCTCCACGTACCCCGGGTCCTGCAGCTGCGCCTTGCGCTGCTCCAGCGCGGCGACCGTCTCCCGCAGCTTCTGCTGCTCGGCCCCCACGTCGCGGAGCTCGTCGCGTTGCGAGAGGTAGGTCCGCAGCGGGACCGCGATGCTCAACGCCAGTGCGCACAGCACCATCGCGAACATCGCGGCCCGCCGCGTACCCGTCATGCCGAACGCGCCACCCGTGCCGTCGCCACGACGCGATGGCGCCTTGGGACGTGGTGGCTTTCGAGCGCGCGCGGGCCGCGCCTCCCTTTCTGCACGGGGGCGACGGGGACGACGCGCGCGCTCGGCCATGGCTCAGCCTCTCAGCTCTCCGGCGTGTAGCGCGGGAACGCGAGCTCACCCGCGTAGCGCGCCGCGTCGCCGAGGCTCTCCTCGATGCGCAGGAGCTGGTTGTACTTCGCGGTGCGCTCACCACGGGCGGGCGCACCGGTCTTGATCTGACCGGCGCCGGTCGCCACGGCCAGGTCGGCGATGGTCGTGTCCTCGGTCTCGCCCGAGCGGTGCGACATCATCGACTTGTAGCCGTAGGACGTGGCCAGCGAGACCGCGTCGAGCGTCTCGGACAGCGTGCCGATCTGGTTGACCTTCACCAGCAGCGCGTTGGCGGCGCGGCGGGAGATGCCCTCCTCCAGGCGCTCCGGGTTCGTGACGAACAGGTCGTCACCGACGATCTGGACCTTCTCGCCCAGCTCGGCGGTCATCTGCACCCAGCCGTCCCAGTCGTCCTCGGACAGCGGGTCCTCGATGGACACCAGCGGGTAGTCGCGGACGAGCTCGGAGTAGTAGCCGATCATCTGCTCGGCGGACCGCTTCGACTTCTCGAACGTGTAGGCGCCGTCGCCGAAGAACTCGGTCGCGGCGACGTCCAGCGCGAGCGCGATGTCGCGACCGGCGCGGTAGCCGGCCTTCTCGATGGCCTCGAGGATGAGGTCGAGCGCGTCGCGGTTGCTGGAGAGGCTGGGGGCGAACCCGCCCTCGTCGCCCAGGCCGGTCGCCAGGCCCTTGCTCTTCAGCACGGACTTGAGCGCGTGGTAGACCTCCGCGCCCCAGCGCAGACCCTCGCGGAACGTCTCCGCGCCGATCGGCGCGATCATGAACTCCTGGATGTCCACGTCGGTGTCGGCGTGCGCGCCACCGTTGAGGATGTTCAGCATCGGCACGGGCAGCACGTGCGCGTTCGGGCCGCCGATGTACCGGAACAGCTCAAGGCCGCTGCTGGTCGCCGCGGCCTTGGCCACCGCGAGGCTGACGCCGAGGATGGCGTTCGCACCCAGGCGCGACTTGTCCGGCGTGCCGTCCAGGTCCACGAGCTTCTGGTCGACAACACGCTGCTCGACGGCCTCGATGCCGACCAGCTCGGGGCCGATCTCGTCGAGCACCGCGGTGACCGCGCGCTCGACGCCCTTGCCCAGGTACCGCTTGGCGTCGCCGTCCCGCAGCTCCACCGCTTCGTGCTCACCGGTCGAAGCGCCCGACGGAACGGCCGCACGCTCCAGCGTGCCGTCGTCCAGCGCCACCTCGACCTCGACGGTGGGGTTGCCGCGAGAGTCAAGGATCTCGCGTGCTCCGACCTGCTCGATGACCGCCACTTGCGCTCCCTGTTTCTCCTGCGTCTCGTCGTCGTGACGAGCCTACTTGGGCCAGGTGACCGGCCGGGGCCCGACACCTGCGGATCACGTGTGGATCACCCGCGGGTCACGGTGGAGCGCCGGGGCCGGTCGTCTGAATCGTGCCAGAAGACCTACCTGCTGCCCAGCCCCACCGGCAGGTGCTTCACGCCGTTTTCGCGCAGCCGGGTGAGTGCGTCGTGCGGGACACCCGAGGTATACGTGTCCGGGTCGGCGATCAGCTCGGCATCGGACCGCACAGAACGGGATTCTGACGTGCTTCATGTCGAACGTGGCGGAAACGGGCCGCTGCTGGTGTTGCTGCACGGGCTGGGCGCCACCGGTGAGGTGTGGGAGGACGTCGTCGGCGGCTGGCACGGGAGCTGGCTCGTGCCGGACCTGCCCGGTCACGGGCGTTCAGGGCCGATCGAGCGCTACTCGTTCGGCTCGTTCGCGGCCGCGGTCGCGGAGGTGGTCCCCGCCGGGCCGGTCACGGTCGTCGGGCACTCGCTGGGTGGCGTGGTCGGGCTGGCGCTGGCCAGCGGCTGGTTCGGGGTCGGCGTGACGACGTGCGTCGGGATCGGGATCAAGGTGCGGTGGACCGACGACGAACTGGAGAAGGCGGCGTCGCTCGCCGCTCGGCCCGCCAAGGTGTTCGCCACCGAGGCGGAGGCCGTCGAGCGGGCGTCGAGGATGGCCGGTGTGCCGCTGCGGCACGGTGTGTCCGAAGTGGACGGTGGGTGGACGTCGTCGCTGGACATGAGGGCCTTCGGCGTGGGCCGGCCGGACATGGCCGGGCTGATCATGTCCGCGCAGGCCCACGTCGTGCTGGCGGCGGGTGAGAACGACCCGATGAGCCCTCAGGAGCACCTGGGGGAGCTGGTGCCCGAGCCGGTCTCGTTCCCCGGCGCGGGCCACAACGTGCACGTCGAGTCGCCCTCGTCCCTGCACACCGTGCTGGCTCAGCTCGCGACGTAGCCGCCGTCGGCCGTGATCACCGAGCCCGTGATGAAGCTGGCCTTCTCGGAGGCCAGGAACAGCACGGCTTCCGCGATCTCGTCGGGCTGGCCGACGCGCTGGAGGGGAAGGTCCTTCGCGATCACCTCGAACACCTCACCGGCTTCCGCCAGGGCCTTCTCGGTGGCGACCGGGCCGGGCGCCACGGAGTTCACTCGGACACCGGCGGGACCGAACTCGATGGCCCACGAGCGGGTCAGCGCGTCCATCGCGGCCTTGGAGGCGTTGTAGACGGAGCCTACCGGCGTGCCGACCACGGCCGCGATCGACGAGACGTTGACGATCGAGCCCTTGCCCTTGGCGACCATCGCCGGGGCGAGGGCGGCGGTGAGGAAGTAGGTGCCGCGGACGTTGACGTCGAACACCTGCTG
>JASLAV010000874.1 GCA_030146905.1 Lentzea sp.
CGTGCTGAAGAGTTCGGGGAGGCCGGTGCAGGGAGGAGTGGAGATCTCGACCTGCCCGCCCGGTTCGACGGTCAGCGGGGTGCCGCTGGGAAGCGGCCTCTGCGGGCTGTCCGGAACGAGAGTGGGTGGTGCGTGGTCGCCAAGAGCGGCGGCCAACCTGGTTCTGTCGAGCGGCTGAGCCGGGTCTTCCGCGTGGTGAACGGTCCATTCGAGCTCCACGCCGAAGAGTCTCGGAGGCCCGTGCTTGAAGCAGACGGAGGCGACGTACGCCTCGGCCTCCGTGCGGTCGGCGAACCTCACCGGCGCCACTTGGTTACGCAACGCTGTCACGATGCCACACTCCCCGTGATCGTCTGGCCCGTTCGACGCTACACGCGGGGTCTGACGGTCGCAGCCCTCAAATCCTTACGAAACAAGTGATGTGCCCCGTGTGCACGCGTGCACACGGGCACTTGTCCACCAGATGGGAGTTACGTCCGGAACCCGATGTCGGAGGGCGGCCCCCGCCCGTCACCGCTCCCGGTGCTCGGCCAGCACGGCGATGAGGTCGACGACGGCCCGGCCCACGAGCAGATCGACCACGTGGACGCCGGCGAACTCCCGGCGCCCGGTCCTGGGCTGCCACCCCAGACGCTCCGCGAGCGTCGACAGCGCGGTGATCTCCTGCGTCTCCATGGGGCAGAGGGTATTGCCGAAGTCCAGCCCCTCCACGCAGCCGTGCCCGCTGATCCACTCGAAAGGATCACACCAACGGACGTGTCCAATCCGTACGTACGGATTGGATTTCCCGCTCTCCCCCTGCGACCATCTACCGGTGCCCAGGGTGAGCCAGGACCACCTCGACGCCCGCCGCCGTCAGATCCTCGACGGCGCGCGTGCCTGTTTCGCGCGACACGGCTACGAGGGCGCCACAGTACGCCGTCTCGAAGAGGCGACGGGACTCTCCCGCGGTGCGATCTTCCACCACTTCCGCGACAAGGAGTCGCTCTTCCTCGCGCTGGCGGAGGACGACGCCCTGCGGATGGCCGACGTGGTCGCCGAGCAGGGCTTGGTCCAGGTCATGCGCGACCTGCTCGACGAGCCGGAGAAGCGGACCGAGGAGCACGCCGCCGACTGGCTCGGCACGCGGCTCGAGGTCTCGCGCAGGCTCCGCACCGATCCGGACTTCCGCGCGCGGTGGGCCGAGCGCAGCGAACAGCTCACGGCCGCGACGCGGCAGCGCCTCATCCGGCAGCGCGAGGCCGGCAACCTGCGCGACGACGTCGACGTCACCGTCCTGACGAGCTTCCTGGAGCTCGTCCTGGAAGGCCTCGTGTCGCACCTCGCGATGGGCCTCCCCGCCGACGACATGGAACCCGTGCTCGACCTCGTGGAAGAAACCGTGCGCCGTCACCGTCGCAGCTCTTGAAGGTTCTTCATGTAAACCTCACTGTGGACGCATGTCGACGCTGAAGACCACCGCCCAGTTCTTCGCGCTGCGCACGCTCGTCCGCGGCTACGCGCTGCTCGGTGACCCGTACGCGGGTGTCATGGCCTCGCCGCCGAACCGCGACCCGTACCCCATGTACGAGAAGGTGCGCGCGAAGGGCGACATGGTCCGCAGCCGCATGGGCGCCTACGTCACCCCGTCACGCGAGATCTGCGACTCGGTGCTGCGGGACAACAGGTTCATCACCGCGACCTTCGACGAGGCGTCGATGGTGCCGATCACGCTGGTGCAGGACGGCGAGAAGATCGTCAACCCGGTCCAGGACTCCTTCCTGATGAAGAACCCGCCGGACCACACACGGCTCCGCAAGCTCGTGCAGCCGTTCTTCACGCCACGGGCCCTGAAGGACCGCACGGCGTCCATCCAGAAGATCGTGACCGACCACCTCGACCGGCTGGGCGACAGGTTCGACCTCGTCGGCGAGTTCGCCTCGCAGGTGCCGATCCAGGTCATCGCCGACCTGCTGGGCGTGCCGGACGGCCACAGGGACACCTTCGCGCGCTGGGGTTCCGCGCTGGCCGAGACGCTCGACGGCGTGTGGTCGCACAAGCAGCTCAAGGACCTGCACGCCACGATCATCGAGTACAACGACTTCATCGACGTGCTGATGGACGAACGCCGCCGCGACCCCCAGGACGACATCGTCAGCCACCTCGTGACGCGGCACGGCGACCTCAGCCGCGAGGACCTCGTCGCCACGACGGGGTTGCTGCTCTTCGCCGGGTTCGAGACGACGGTCAACCTGATCGGCAACGGCGTGCTGAAGGCGTTCGAGAACCCGCACACCGTGGCGCCGCTCGCGCAGAGCCCCGAGTACGCGGAGGGGTTCGTGGAGGAGGTGCTGCGGCTCGACCCGCCCGTGCAGTACACGATCCGCTGGCCGGAGGAACGCCTCGAACTGGCCGGGGTGGGCCTTCCCAAGGGAATGCCGGTGATGCTGCTGCTCGCCGCCGCGAACCGCGACCCGCGCGTGTTCGCCAACCCGCTGGAGTTCGACCCGACGCGGTCCAACGCGCGCGAGCACCTCGCGTTCTCCGCGGGCATCCACTACTGCATCGGCGCGGGACTGAGCCGCATCGAGGGCGCGATCGCGTTGCACGAGCTGTTCAAGCGCTTTCCGGACCTCGCGCAGGACGGGCCCGTGGCCCGGAGGAAGTCGAAACTGATCCGCGGCGCCTTGCGACTTCCGGTGCGTGCGAACGAAACCAAACGATCACTCGCCGTGAAGCCGAGTTGACCGGTGGCGAAAATTGTTGCGGTGAGTGCTCTACTTCACCCGGCTGGAGCAATGTTCGTGCCCCAATGACACATCTGCGTAGTGCATCCTTGAGGGCGAGAGGGAGACCCGCCGCACCGCCGCCGCGACGGGCCTCCCTCTCGCTTCGTTCGAGGTCCTACTCGACGCCGGCCATCAGCTTGCGGATCGCCGGAGCCGCGACGGCCAGCGCACCGCCGAGCACCAC
>JASLAV010000919.1 GCA_030146905.1 Lentzea sp.
GGATGGAGTCCACGGCGCCGGCTTCTTGACGCTCGCACAGCGCATAGTACGGGCACCGGTCACCCCGAGCCTGACCACGCCAGGCCGGTGCCGGTGTGAAACCGGCACCGGCGTCGGGTCGCTGGAGTGTTCAACTTCCCGAGCCGGCACCGGCCGGTCCATCCGAGGATGGACCTCCATTGCGTACACGCGCGTGCACGGCGACCCTTCAGTACCCCGGTGGCGCCGAACTCAAGCCAGGTGATCCAGTACCGGGCCGTTCTGCCGGTCGGCCGGCGTCGTGACCGGTCCGCGAACGCGGCGGCGTAGGACGCCTCGGGTGTCGCGAGGGAAGTCACGACGTGGCCGTCCACCGTCCGCGGGGGATCGAGCGGCAGTTGCCGCAACCGCGGGCCGGCCCCGCCGAGCTGCTCGGCGGGCATGAGCGTCCAGGCGCGCGGGTCGTCCCCGACCTCGAACAGCACGGTGAGCAGGTCGCCGGACGGAGGCCGCACCGGCGCCGCGGGGAGGGCGGCGACGACCGCGTCGAACAGCGGCGGATCGGTGTCACGGGCGGGCAGCCGCAGGCCCTCCGGGTCGAGGCCGGCCAGCACGACCGCGCCGTCACCGGCGGCGGGATGCTTGTGGGACACCACGACGTGCAGCGGTTCCGACCACGCACGCGCCGCGGTCACCGCCGTGCTCGTGAACGCCCCGCGGACGAGCGCGACGTCCAGCTGCCCGTTGCGGACGGCGTCGACGCGGGCTGCCACCGAGAGGCTGACCAGGTGCGGTTCGAGGACCCGCTCGCCCTCGCGCAACCGGGACAGGGCGCGGTCGAGCCGGGGCGTGACGCAGGAGGCCACGCCGATCCGCAGGCTCGTGTTCAGCTCACCCGCGACGAGCCGCACCCTGGCGGCGGCGGACAGCGTGTCCCTGGCCGCCGCGAGCACCCGTTCGCCGGCCGGGGTCAGCCGCACGCTGCGCGACGTGCGGTCGAGCAGCCGCACGCCCAGCTCGCGTTCGAACCGCGATCTGCTGGCTGACGGCGGACTGCACGATCCGCAACCGTTTCGCCGCGTTGCCGAAGTGCAGCTCCTCGGCGACCGTCACGAAGTACTGCAGCGTTCTCAGCTCCACGCTCCAGACCTATCACACGATGTGATCGCCGCGATCTCCGCTTGCTCGTTGTTCGCCCGCGCCCGCGCCGCTGGGATGGAGGCAGTACACCGAACGGAGAACTGAGATGACCACGTCCACCCTCGGCATCATCGGCACGGGAGCCGTCGGAGCGGCAGTCGCCCGCCGTGCCGTCGACGCCGGCCTCGACGTCGTGCTGAGCAACTCGCGCGGCCCGGAGACGCTGACCGAGCTCGTCGCGTCGCTGGGCGGCAACGCCCGTGCGGCCACGCCGGCCGAAGTGGCGCGCGGCAGCGGCGTGATCCTCGCCGCCGTGCCGCTGGCCGCGCACGAACAACTGTCCCGCGCCGAGCTCGACGGGAAGATCGTCATCGACCCGATGAACTACGCGCCGACCGACGCGTGGCGCAGCCAGGAGCTCGACAGCGACGAGCTGACCTCCAGCGAGCTCGTGCAACGGCACCTCGCCGGTTCCCGGGTGGTGAAGGCGCTGCACTCGATCGGGCCCTTCCAGCTGCTCCAGCTGTTCCGCGACAAGGGAGCGGCCGACCGCACCGCGATCCCGTTGTCCGGCGACGACGCCGTGGCGAAGAAGGAGGTCGCGGACCTCCTCGATGTGCTCGGCTTCGACGCGGTGGACCTGGGCCCGCTGGCGGAGAGCTGGCGCAGCGAGCCCAACACGCCGCTGTACGCGTTCCCGTACGCGGGCGCCGTGCCGCCCGGCCTCACGCCGGTCGAGCTGGTCGCCTGGTTCCGGACGGCACCGGGGGTGCCGGCGTCCGCGGCCCGGATCGAGCACCTGGCCGCGACCGCCGTGCGCGGACCGGCCGGATTCCGGTGGTCCGCCGAGCCGTAGGGCGTGTCCCGTGAGTCCCGTCCGCGATAGTCGCGGCCGAGGGCCCCGGAGACGGCACCGCCGCACCACCCGAATACGCGCCCGGTATGAGGGCGCTGCGGCGGCACCGCCTCCGGGACGCTCGACCGTGACTCTCATCGAACGGACCCACGGGACACCCCCTAGCGGGCGGTCAACCGCTTCCATGGACTGGGAAAGCGTCTTTTCCTCGCCCGGGAAGGTTGCGGACGCCGTGCGGACCTCAGCACCGTGGAGAGCACGCACGCCCTTCCACGAAAGGACATCCGCGATGACCGCACAGCTCACGGCCTCCGTCCACAGACTCGGCGCGGGCATCGGCGCGAGGATCGACGGCGTCCGGCTCGGCGGCGACCTCCCCGCGGACACCGTCGCCGAGATCAGGGCGGCGCTGCTGGCGAACAAGGTCGTGTTCTTCCGCGACCAGGGGCACCTCGACGACGAGGGCCAGCTCGCGTTCGCCCGCCTGCTGGGCGAACCGACGCTGGCCCACCCCACGGTGAGGGGTGAGGAGCACGCCAACGTGCTGGCGATCGACTCCCGGCACGGCAAGGCCAACAGCTGGCACACCGACGTCACGTTCGTCGACCGCGTACCGGCGATCAGCATCCTGCGCGCGGTCGAGCTCCCGCCCTACGGCGGCAACACGGCGTGGGCGAACACCGCACGCGCCTACGCCGAGCTCCCCGAACCGCTGAAGGCGCTCGCCGACCGGCTGTGGGCCCTGCACACCAACCTCTACGACTACGCCGCCCAGGTCGACGAGACCCGCATCGGCGGCATCGACGTGCAGGAGCAGACCTACCGCGACGAGTTCGAGTCACTGCACTACGAGACCGAGCACCCGGTCGTCCACGTGCACCCGGAGACCGGTGAACGGGCGCTGCTGCTCGGCCACTTCGTGAAGCGGATCATCGGCGTGAGCACCGCCGAGTCGCGGGCGATCTTCGACCTGCTGCAGAACCGCGTCACCCGGCTGGAGAACACCGTGCGCTGGCAGTGGGCCGACGGCGACGTGGCGATCTGGGACAACCGCGCCACGCAGCACTACGGCGTCGCCGACTACGACGACGTGCGCCGTCGCCTGCACCGGATCACGATCGGGGGCGACGTGCCCGTGAGCGTGGACGGTGTCGCCAGCACGACGGTGGTGGGTGACGCGGGGCACTTCTCCGCGGTCTGACGGCGGCAGAGGCCGCGCTCAGCGCAGCGCGGCCTCGATCGCCCCGACGACGGCGGGGTCCTCCGGCTCGATCCACGGGCGGAACCGGGCGAGCACCCGCCCGTCGCGCGACACCAGGAACTTCTCGAAGTTCCACTGCACGTCGCCCGCGGTGCCATCGGAGTCGGGGTGCCCCACCAGCTCCTGGTAGACGGCGTGCCGGTCCGGTCCGTTGACCTCGATCTTCTCGTACAGGGGGAACGACACCCCGTAGGTGGCGGAGCAGAAGGTGGCGATCTCCTCGGACGTGCCCGGTTCCTGGCCCTTGAACTGGTTGCAGGGGAAGCCGGCCACGGTGAAGCCCTGCTCGCCGTACTTCTCCTGGAGCCGCTCCAGGCCGGCGTACTGCGGGGTGAGGCCGCAGCGCGAGGCGACGTTGACGACGAGCGCCACCTTGCCCCGCAACGCGGTGAGGTCGCCGGGCTCGCCCGTGAGGGTGCTGACCGGGATGTCGTAGATCGCCATCGCACCAACGTAGTCACCGACCGCGGATCACGGCCAGGGCGCTTTCGCGCACGATTTCCCTTCTCTCCGATTCCTCCTGCCGCTTCTTCGGGTCCACATCTCAGAGGAAGCGCAAGACGAGCAGAAGGAGACGGACTTGCCGACCCGCACGGAGACCGCGGACACACCCGCGGTCATGGGCAGGAAGCGGACGTGGGTGCTCGTGATCACCTCCGTCGCGTCGCTGATGGTCGTGCTCGACGCACTGGTCGTCTCGACGGCCCTGACCGCGATCAGAACGGACCTCGGTGCCTCGGTCACCGAGCTGGAGTGGACGGTCAACGCCTACTCGCTGAGCTTCGCCGTGCTCCTCATGACGGCGGCGGCCGCAGGTGACCGGTGGGGCCGCCGGAAGGTGTTCGCGGCCGGGGTGGCGGTGTTCGCGCTGGCGTCGCTGGTGTGCGCGGCGGCACCGGACGCCGGGACGCTGGTCGCGGGAAGGGCGGTGCAGGGCGCCGGTGCCGCGATGGTCGTGCCGCTCGCCCTCGCGTTGCTGGGGGCGGCCTTCCCACCGGAGCTCAGGGCGCGGGCCTTCGGCGTCTTCGCGGGTGTCAGCGGTGCGGCCGTGGCCGCGGGGCCCGTCGTCGGCGGGGCTGTGGTGGCGGGCGTGTCCTGGCCGTGGATCTTCTGGATCAACGTTCCGATCGGCGCCGTGCTGGTCTGCCTGGCGCTGACGCGGATCGAGGAGAGCAGGGGACCGGACCGCGCCGTCGACGTGCCGGGGCTGGTGCTGGCGGCCGCCGGGACGTCCGGCCTGATGTGGGCGTTGGTCCAGGGCGGC
>JASLAV010001181.1 GCA_030146905.1 Lentzea sp.
CCCCGCTGGCACCGCGACCGCATGGTGCTCGTCGGCGACTCCGCCCACGCGCCGAGCGCCAGTTCCGGCCAGGGCGCCTCGCTGGCGGCGGAGTCGGCCGTGCAGCTGGCCAGGTGCCTGCGCGACATCCCCGACATCCCGGCCGCTTTCGCCGCCTACGAACGCCTGCGCCGCCCTCGCGTGGAAGCGATCGCGGCGCGCGCGGCCCGCACCAACAACAACAAGCGCGGCATCGGTCCCGTCACCCGGCTGCTCATGCCGCTCGTGATGAAGACGGTCGGGCGGCGGGCGTTCACGAGGGACCAGAACTACCGCATCGACTGGGGCGCTCAGGTCAGCCGGTAGCCGTGCGCCGGGCGGTTCGCCATGCCGTACCGCGGCTGGACCTCGGCTTTCCCGATCGTCACCAGGTGCTCCAGGTAGCGGCGCGCGCTCACGCGGGACAACCCCGCCTTGTCGCCGACCTCCTGGGCCGACAGGTCGTTCTCGCAGTCCCGCAACGCGTCGATCACCAGCCGCAGCGTCACGGCCGACAGCCCCTTGGGCATGACGGCCGTCCGCGGCCGGTGGTGCATCAGCTGGTCGACCTCGTCCTGGTCCAGGACCTGCCCCAGCCGCTGCACCTCGATGCGCTGGGCCAGGTACTCCCGCATGCGGTCGAGGAACGCCGTGCGGGTGAACGGCTTCACGAGGTAGTTGTCCACGCCCCTGGACATGGCCTGCCGCACGGTCTCCCGCTCGCGCGCCGCCGTGACGGCGATGACGTCGACCGGTGTCCCGCCGCGGGCGCGCAACCGCGACAGCACCTCGAGCCCGGACATGTCGGGCAGGTGGATGTCGAGCAGCACCAGGTCGGGCCGCAGCGCGTCCACCGCCCGCAACGCCTCCCCGCCGCGGTGGGCCTCGCCGACCACCTCGAACTCCGGCATCGCCTCCAGGAAGCCGCGGTGGATCGCCGCCACGGCGAAGTCGTCATCAACCACGAGCGTTCGCACGCTCATCGGTTCCCCGTTTCCGGCAGCCAGACGTCGAACGACGCGCCGCCGAGTTCCGAGTCGCTGATCGCCACCCGGCCGCTGCGCCGGGTCACCACCCTCGACACCAATGCGAGTCCTATTCCCCTGCCGTGCGCGCCCTGGGCGTCCTTCGTGCTCACGCCCAGGTCGAAGATGCGGCCGCGTTGCGACTCCGCCACTCCGGGGCCGTCGTCGTCCACGACCACCCTGACCCCGCCGGACGATGAGCGGACCAGCACGCGCACGGTTCCGCCCGTCTCCACCGCGTCCACCGCGTTGTCCACCAGATTCCCCAGCACCGTCAAAGCATCGTCACCCGCGCGGGTGTCCACGGCGCTGTCCGGGTCGAGCCTGAGCAGCACGCCGCGTTCGTGCGCGGTCGAGGACTTGGCGAGCAGCAGCGCCGCCAGCGCCGGGTCCGCGTTCGCGCCGTCGATTATGTCCGCGGTGATCGAACCCGCTCCACCGACCCGTTCGATGTACGCGACGGCGTCGGCACTGCGGTCGAGGTCCAGCAAGCCGCCGATGACGTGCAGGTGGTTGGAGAACTCGTGGGCCTGCGCCCGCAGCACCTCCGTGACGGTGCGCGCGCCGTCGAGCTCGCGCAACGCGTCGTGCAGCTCGGTCCGGTCGCGCAACGTCAGCACGACTCCGACGGCGCGGTCGTGCGTCTTGGCCGTGGTGCGGTTCGCGACCAGCACCCGTTCTCCCGCGAGGACGAGGCGGTCCACGACGTCGTCGTCACCCCGAGCCAGGTCCAGCAGGCCGTCGTCGAGGACCTCCGCCGCCGGCTGCCCGCTCGGGTCCTCGTCCAGGCCAAGCAGGCGTTTCGCCTCGTCGTTGACCAGCGCCAGCCTCTCCTGGTCGTCCAGGGCGACGACACCCTCGCGGATGCCGTGCAGCATCGCGTGCCTGGTCTCCAGCAGTTGGGCGATCTCGGCCGGTTCGAGCCGGAACGTGCGCCGCCGCACGTGCTGGGTGATCAGCGCCGCGCCGAGCACGCCGACCAGCGCCGCGGCGGCCAGCCAGCCGACCAGTTCCGGCAGGTCCTCCGCGAGGTCGTCGGACAGCTCGCTCTCCAGGACGCCGACGGACGCGATGCCCATGATCTGCCCGTCGCGGGAGCGCACCGGAACCTTCGCCCTCAGCGACGTGCCGAGCGTGCCGGTCTCCGTTCCGACGAAGACCTCGCCGGACAGCGCGACGCTCGGGTCGGTGGAGACGCGCTCGCCGATCCGGCCGGGGTCGGGATGGGCGTAGCGGACGCCGTAACGGTCCGTGACGACCACGTACGTCACGTTGGACGCCTTGCGGATCACCTCGGCCAGCGGCTGGATGGTCACGGTCGGGTCATTCGACCCGAAGGCGTCGATCACCGCGGGTAGCTGCGCCACGCTCTCCGCGACGGACAGCATCCTGTCCTTGTAGGACTCCCGGATCCGGTCGCTCTGCAGTTTCGCTGCGAGCAGGCCGGCGGCACAGGTGGTCATCAGCACTATGACCACCTGCAATACCAGTAGCAAAGCTCCAAACGAAACCGACCGCCGAAACATGGGTGGAATTCTGACGCATCAGCTGTGAATCATGTCACGAACTAAACGACCAATACGCAACTTACGACCTAACACTTACGGGCGACCCCGGCGGTTACCTAGCGTCCGCGCCCAACGTTCGTGACGAACCTAGGAGTTTCTTCGATGGGTACGGGCTGGAGACGAGCAGTGGCACTTGCCGCTGTGGGACTGGTGCTCGCGGGATGTGGCCAGTCGGCCAAGAGCGCCGGCGGTGACTCCATCGCCAAGCTGGAGATCATGGCACCCGCCGACCCCGGCGGCGGCTGGGACCAGACCGCGCGTGCGATGCAGGCGGCGATCAGCGGTGCCAAGCTCGCGAACTCCGTTCAGGTCAGCAACGTGGGCGGCGCCGGCGGCACGGTCGGGCTGCAGAAGCTCACCTCGGAGCGCTCCGAGGAGTTCTTGATGATCACCGGCCTGGTCATGGTCGGCGCGGTCGAGACCAACACGTCGAAGGCCAGGCTCGAGGAGACCACACCGATCGCCCGGCTGACGGCCGAGGACGAGGTGGTCGTGGTGCCGGCCGACTCGCCGCACAAGACGATCGACGACCTGCTCAACGCCGTCAACGAGAAGGGCAAGGGGGTGTCGATCACCGGCGGTTCCGCCGGCGGCACCGACCACATCCTCGCCGGGCTGCTCCTCAAGGCGAAGAACATCGACACGAACAAGCTCAACTACGTGCCGTACTCCGGCGGCGGTGAGTCGCTGGCTGCGCTGCTGGGCAGGCAGGTCGACGCGGGCATCTCGGGCGTGGGCGAGTACAAGGAGCAGATCAAGGCCGGCAAGCTGCGGGCGCTGGGCACCTCCGGTCCCAACCCCAACCCCGACGTGAACGCTCCGACGTTCAAGGAGCTGGGTGTCGAGCTGATCAACTGGCGTGGCGTCGTCGCACCTGCCTCCATCACGGCGGAGGGCAAGGCCCGGCTGACCAAGCTGGTCACCGACATGCACGCGAGCCAGCAGTGGAAGGACGAGCTCAAGAAGAAGGGCTGGACCGACACGTTCCTGACCGGCACCGAGTTCTCCACCTTCATGTTCAAGGAGATCGGCCGTGTCAAGCCCGCACTGCAGGACATCGGGCTCGTCAAGTGATTGCTGAAAAGGTCGAGGAGTACGCGTTCGGCGGCCTGGTCGCGGCGGTCGGGGTCTTCACCCTGATCGACGCGACCACGATCGCCGTGCGCGACGACAACGCCGTAGGACCACGCGCGTTTCCTTACGCCGTGGGCATTCTGCTCGTCGTCACCGGCATCGCGGCGATCATCGCGACTGCCAGGGGCAAGCTCGGCCAGGCCGAGGAGAACGAGGACGTCGACGGGTCCGTCCGCACCGACTGGGTGACCGTGGCCAAGCTCGTGGCCGTGCTCGTCGCCCACCTGGTGCTGATCGACATCGCCGGCTGGCCGGTCGCGGCGGCGTTGCTGTTCTTCGGCGCCGCGTGGGCCCTTGGCGCGGTCTGGTGGCGTGCGCTGCCGATCGCGATCGTGCTGGCACTGGTCGTGCAGGTGGTGTTCGCGTCCGGACTGGGCCTGTCGCTGCCCGCCGGGATTCTCGAAGGGGTGCCACTCCTCGATGGATAGCATCACCGCCCTGCTGGAGGGCTTCGCGACCGCCGCGCAGCCCGAGTACCTGCTGTTCGCGCTGCTGGGCGTCACGCTCGGCACCGCGGTCGGCGTCCTGCCGGGCATCGGCCCGGCGATGACGGTGGCGTTGCTGCTGCCGTTGACGTACACGCTGGAGCCGACGGCCGCGCTGATCATCTTCGCGGGCATCTACTACGGCGGGATGTACGGCGGTTCGACGACCTCGATCCTGCTCAACACACCGGGTGAGTCGTCGTCCATCGTGACCGCCTTAGAGGGCAACAAGATGGCCAAGGCCGGGCGCGGTGCGGCCGCGCTCGCGACCGCGGCGATCGGGTCGTTCGTGGCGGGCACGATCGCCACCGTGCTGCTCACGTTGCTCGCACCGACCATCGCGGACCTCGCGGTGCAGCTCGGTCCGGCCGACTACGTGGCGCTCATGGTGGTGGCGTTCACGACCGTGGCGGCACTGCTCGGGTCGTCCCCCGTGCGCGGGCTGGCGTCGCTGGGACTGGGCCTGTTCATCGGCCTGGTCGGCACCGACACGCTGACGGGACAGCAGCGCTTCACCCTCGGTGTCGCGACGCTGGCCGACGGCATCGACGTGGTCGTGGTGGCGGTCGGCGTGTTCGCGGTCGGCGAGGCGCTGTACGTGGCGTCGCGGCTGCGGCACGGACCGATCGAGATCATCCCCGTCGGCGGCAAGTGGATGACGCGGGAGTTCTGGTCCCGTTCCTGGAAGCCGTGGCTGCGCGGCACGTTCATCGGCTTCCCGATCGGCACGGTGCCGGCCGGTGGCGCGGACGTGTCCACGTTCCTGTCGTACGCGGCGGAGAAGAAGCTCTCCAAGCGCCCGGAGGAGTTCGGCAAGGGCGCGATCGAGGGCGTGGCGGGCCCGGAGGCGGCCAACAACGCCGCCGCGGCGGGTGTCCTGGTGCCGCTGCTGACGCTGGGCCTGCCGACGACGGCGACGGCCGCGGTGATCGTGGCCGCGTTCCAGAGCTACGGCATCCAGCCGGGACCGTTGCTGTTCACCAACAACTCGGCGATGGTGTGGGCGCTGATCGCGTCGCTGTACATCGGCAACGTGATGCTGCTCGTGCTGAACCTGCCGCTGGTGAAGATCTGGGTGAAGGTGCTGCAGATCCCCCGGCCGTACCTCTACGCGGGCATCCTGCTGTTCGCGGCGCTGGGCACCTACGCGGTGAACTTCGTCGTGGACGACCTGATCGTGCTGCTGGCGATCGGTGTGGTCGGCTTCTTCATGCGGCGGCACGGGTACCCGGTCGCGCCGCTGGTGGTCGGCCTGATCCTCGGGCCGATGGCGGAGGAGCAGGTGCGCCGCACGCTGCAGATCAGCGAGGGTTCGCTCGGCGCGCTGGTCTCGAGCCCGTTCGCGGCGGTCGCGTACGGCGTCCTCGTCGTGATGCTGGTGGTGGCGTTCACGCTGCGGTTGCGCCGCAAGAGGGCCGAGAGGTCCGAACAGCTGGTGTGACGACCACGGTGAAGGGGCGTTCTGCTGACAGCAGAACGCCCCTTTTGCTCTGTCGCGCTGCTGTCACGATGGTCGGCATGGCGGAGATCCTGGACTTCAAGCGCACCCCCGAACCGCTGTGGCGTGAGGCCCTGGGCCGCAAGCTGCGCGAGACGAGGGAGGAGCTGGGCGAACGCCTTGTCGACGTGGCCGACCGCGCAGGCATCTCGGTGCAGTACCTGTCCGAGATCGAGCGCGGCCGCAAGGAGCCGTCGAGCGAGATGATCGCCGCGGTCGCCGGGGCGCTGGGCGTCGACCTGGCCGACCTGCTGATCGGGATCGCCGGCCTGGTGCGCCACGGCTACGCGGTGCCCGTCCGCGGGACCGGCCACTTCCACACCTCACGTCCCACCGGTCGTCCCTCCGGCCCTGTGCTCATGGCGGCCTAACGCCGCCGTTCGAGCACCCTGTCCACGAGCCCGTACTCGACGGCGCCCTGTGCGTCGAACACGCGGTCCCGGTCGGTGTCGTGGCGCAGCTGGTCCACGCCGCGACCGGTGTGCTTCGACAGGATCTCTTCCAGCTGGGTGCGTACCCGCACCACCTCGTCCGCCGCGAGGATCAGGTCGGGGATCGTCCCGCGCCCCTGCGCCGCGGGCTGGTGCAGCACGACCCTGGCGTGGGGCAGCACGGCCCTGCGCCCTTCCGCCCCCGCGGCCAGCAGCACCGCCCCCGCCGACACGGCCTGCCCGACGCACGTGGTCGCCACCGGCGCCTCGATGTAGCGCATGGTGTCGTAGAGCGCGAGCATCGCCGCGGGGTCGCCGCCCTCACAGTTGATGTAGAGGTTGATCTCCAGCTCCGAGTTGTCCGCCTCCAGGTGCAGCAGCTGGGCGATCAGCGCGTTGGCGACCCCGGAGTCGATCCCGGTGCCGAGGTAGACGATCCGCTCGGACAGCAGGTGCGAGTAGACGTCCATGACCCGCTCACCCCGCGCGTCCCGCGTGATGATGTTGGGAATCGTGTAGGTGCTCATGCGACGGCTCCCGCGTGCAGTCCCAGCTTGTGCATGCGGACGGGGACGACCTGGCCGAGATCGCTGACGACGTGGTCGATGAACCCGTACTCGCGTGCCTGTTCGGTGGTGAACCACCTGTCGTGCAGCGAGTCGGTGAAGACGCGGTCGAACGGCTGCCCGGTGTCCTCGGCGATCAGGCCGAGCACGGTGTCCCTGGTGTGGCGCAGGTCGTCCGCCTGCACCTCGACCTCGACGGCCGACCCACCGATGCCCGCGCTTCCCTGGTGCATCAGGATCCGCGCGTGCGGCAACGCGAACCGCTTGCCCTTGGTCCCGGACGACAGCAGGAACTGCCCCGCGCTGCACGCCAGTCCGAGGGCCAGCGTCGCCACGTCGCACGGCACCAGCCGCATCACGTCGCGGATGGCCAGCATCGCGGGCACCGACCCACCCGGCGAGTGGATCCACAGCGCGATGTCCTGCCGCGGGTCCTCACTGGCCAGCGACAGCATCTGGGTCGCGAGCACCGTGCCGTTGTCGTCGTCGAGCGCGCCGTCGAGAATCAGCACCCGCTGACTGAAGAACCGTTCTCGCAGCCCTGAGCTGAAGAGCTTCTCGTTGTTCGTCATGGCACCGACCATGCCGGTACCCACACGCGCTCCGCCGCTTTCTCTGCTGTGGGCAGATCAGCTCACAGCAGCCAGGCGGCACGTTCGCGTTACACGCAACACCCACCCGAGCAACACCCATTAACAATTCCAAAGTGGAATGGGCGAGCGAAGCAACGCCCCAGGGCTCCAAGACGACGCCCCAGGGCCCCAAGATGACGGGTCGAGCGAAGCGACGACCCAAGCGGGGGTCCGGGGGCGCAGCGCCCCGGCTGGGGTCTGGGGGCTCGGCCCCCGGAAAACACCACGGGCGAGGTACGGTCTGCGCTTTCCGCAGACATACCTCGCCCGAAGGTCGTGCCCCCGGTGCGACTCGAACGCACACTGGACGGATTTTGAGTCCGCTGCCTCTGCCGATTGGGCTACGGGGGCGTAGCAGGGTGAACTGTAGCGGATCACCCCAGCGAGTTTCTTGTGGGGACCCCTACGACTTGACGAGCCTGCCGATCGCCGCCGAGGCTTCTGCCAGCTTCTCCTCGGCCACGGCACCGCCTTCCGCCGCGGCCTGCGCGACACAATGCTTGAGGTGCTCGTCGAGCAACCCCAGCGACACCGCTTGCAGCGCCTTCGTGGCGGCGGAGATCTGGGTGAGGACGTCGATGCAGTATTCGTCGTTCTCGACCATGCGCTGCAGACCGCGGATCTGTCCCTCGATGCGGCGCAGTCGCTTGAGGTATGCGTCCTTGTCCGCGGTGTACCCGTGCATCGACCCCTGACCTTCCCTACCCCTGGCGGGTATGCCGAGGATACCCCGCACCGGATGGGGTGCGATATGTCCGGCGCTGCTCCGTCAGCGGGAATGAGGAAGCGTCCGGCAAGCCCAGCAACGGGTCGAAGTGAGACGACTAGCAGCACATTTTGGACCCATAACACCCGTGTGGTTTACCGGGTAAATGCCCCGACCGGGGGGTTGGGGTCACATTTTAGC
>JASLAV010001157.1 GCA_030146905.1 Lentzea sp.
GCAGATCTCGTGGAACGGTTCCGCGTCGGCCTACGAGGTGCGCTGGAACGGCAGCGAGCAGCTCGTACCCGGTCCCGAGGTCGAGCTGGCGGGGCTGAGCCCCGACCAGGAGACCGCGGTCGAGGTCAGGGCGGTCAGCGCGACCGGCAGGCGGTCGGAGCCGCTCATGATCGCCGCGACGCCCAAGGACCTCTACGACGACAGGTGGGACGACCAGCTCGTCGGGCAGACGGACAGGTTCGACGGGCCGGAGGCGCTCGACCCGCGCAAGTGGAGGGTCGAGGCGGAACCGGAGTGCCTCGGGCTGCGGCCGTTCGGGCCGGGCAAGCGCATCGACGTCGACTGCCCGATGGCGGCGTTCCAGTCGAACACGCCCATCAGGTTCGGCGTGCCCGCGAGCGACGGCGCCGTGGGCAGGGCGATCATCAGCGTCGCCGGCGCCGTCGAGTCGAGCCACGTGCGGCTCACGATGCTGCCGGACCCGTGGCAGTACCTGGAGGAGAACGACGTCCAGCCGCGCGGCGCGGTGAGCCTCGACATCACGACCCAGGGCACGCGGATCATCGCGGACCCCGACCTGCCCCGCACCGGCAGGCAGGTCGCGCTCGGCGACTCGCAGATCACCGGGCTGGTCGCGGGCGTGCGGCACCGGTGGGAGATGCGGGTGCTGCCGGATGCGGTCGTGGCGCTGCGGGACGGTGTCGTGGTCGCCTACGAGCCGGTCGCGATCGGCACCCCGGTCGTGCACCCGCGGATCAGGATCGACGGCGGCGGTTTCCTCGACACGTTCGGCGTCGGCGGCGTGCCGGAACGCGTCGTGCCCACCGAGGTCATCCCGCTCGTGCAGGACGCGGAGGTCCCGCAGGACGCGATCGCGGCGAAGATCGTCACGCCGGAACCGGGCAACCAGGTCAGGATCACCGACGTCCCGGTCGCGGCCAAGAGGGTCGCGGCCGCCAGGGAGGCCCACCTCGTGGTCATCCGCAAGCCGGAGAGCCGTCCCCAGGCCCTTCCCCGGCTCGTGGACCGCCCCGGCGGCATCCAGACCGGCGGTCCCCGGCTCCACGTCATGCACGAGGACGGCACGAAGCCCCCGCAGAAGCTGCCGAGCAGCGGGCGCATCCTCGTGACGGCCGAGGTCAACGCCATCGGGCACCGCGGCATCGAGCTGGAGCTGGACGGCAGGCGGATCGTCGCGCTGCCCACGAACGAGCAGGGCGCGGCGGTCCCCGGCAGGCACGAGTTCTGGCTCGACGCGAAGAACCTGGCCCCGCGGTCGCACTCCGCGCTCAAGCTCCGCGTCCTCCCGGCGGAGGATGGCGAACCCGTTACCACGGAAACCGTGTTCGAGCTGGGGTGAACGCCTTAGCGTGACCGCATGAAGCGGGTCGCCTTCGCTGTCGCGGGCCTCGCGCTGGTGGTCGGCGTGGTCCTGCTGCGCGACACCGGCGGGAGCGACTCCGGCCTGCCCACCGCTCCCCCTGCGCCGACGAAGCTCAAGCCGTTCGTCGCGGACCAGGTCCTGGTGCCGAGCCCGCAGGGACGTCCGGCCACGCCCACCGCCGTGGTCGCACGCGGCGGGCACCACAGGATCGGGCTCGGCTGGTCGGGCGACGCACCCGCGTACGAGGTGCGCTGGGGTGACCGGGTCAGGCTCGTCACCAGGCCGGGAACCCAGCTCAACGGCCTGGAGAACGACCGCGAGCAGGAGGTCGAGATCCGCGCGGTCGACTCGTTCGGCCAGCGCTCCCAGCCCGCCCGCACCAGGGCGACGCCACGCGCCGACACCCCGCCCTACACGTTCGCCGACCGCTTCGACGGCTCCGACGAGCCGGATCCGCGGCGGTGGCGGCTGTCCAAGCGCGCCGACTGCGCCCGTGCGACCTCGGGCGACGGCGAGGACCACGACCGGCTGGTGATCAGCAGCAGCTGCGGCACGCGCGCCGTGACGCTGAGGTCGCGCACGCCGTTCGTCCGCGGTGACGGCGAGAGCCGGCTGGTGGTCGAGACCGACGCCCCGAACACCGGCGGCAAGCTGCTGCTCGACCTCGTGCCCGGCCCGGTGAGCGTCCAGGGCGAAGCGGTGCCGCCGAACACGGTCCGCGCGACCGTGTCGACCGACGTCGTGGGCAACTCGATCGTCGAGCTCGTCCCGGACGGCACCGCCACCAAGACCCTCCCCGCCGCTGTGCCGGGCGTGACCGTGCGCTGGGAGGTCGTGCTGACCTCCGGCGGCGTCCAGGTCGTCAGGGACGGTGACGTCGTCGCCACCTCGCCGTTCGTCCCGCAGTGGCGTGAGGCGACGGCGCTGGTCGGTGTCGCGGCGCTCGCGGGCGACCGCGTCCGCGCGGGCGTCGACCTGATCGGCTACCGCGCCGCCAAGGCCGACGCACCGCCGGCGGCGCTCAGCCCGCACGTGCACATCGACGGCCCCACGGACACTTCCGCCGCTCCGGTCGCGGACGTCACCGCAGGTCAGCTCCGCATCGCCATGATCCCTTCGCGGGAGGGCACCGCACCCGCCAACGTGAAGGTCAACGGGGTCGAGGTGCCGCTGCGGCCCGCCGTCGAGGGCACGCCGTGGAAGCCCGGCGCGGAGTACCCGGCGGTCGCCGACCTGCCGGAGGAAGTCCTCACCGCCACCCTGAACGTCCAGCTGCCGACCACCGAACGCATCCAGGTCACGCACACCGACGTCGAGCTCACCGGTGCGAAGAGCTCACCGCAACGCGAGCCCGGCACGCCCCTGGTCGACGCACGGCCGGCGCTCGCCGACCCGGTGCCGGAGGTCCTCGACGCGAGCGGCCAGCCCGTCGAGAACGGCGCCGCCTTCAACCGCGGCCGCGTGGTGCTGGAGGTCCGCGTCAACGCGCTGGACACGGCCGTGGCGGGCCTGGCCGGGTTCGAGGTCAGGATCGACGGCA
>JASLAV010001165.1 GCA_030146905.1 Lentzea sp.
GCCTGCCGCAACAGCTTGAGGTGGTGCGAGATGGTCGGCTGGGACAGGTCGAACGCGGGCGTCAGCTCGCAGACGCAGACCTCACCGCCGGGCCGCGAGGCGATCATCGACAGCAGCCGCAGGCGCACCGGGTCGCCGAGCGCCTTGAACGTCGCCGACAGCTCAGCCACCTCGTCCGCGGCGAGCGGTTCGTCCGGCAGCGGCCCGCAGCCCGCCTCGTGCTTCGACATGTTTCAACATTGGCTGCTGTTCCCGCCCGGCGCAACAGTGCGGCAGCAGTCCCGGCCCGCTCGCGGTGAGTCCTAGAACACCAGCTTCTGGTACGGCTCGCGGTCCAGGTCGTAGACCTCCAGCGTCAGCTGGGTCGCGAGCCCCTCGGTCGGCTTCAGGTGGTCGCGCGTGAGCTCGATGCCCACCCGTCCCACCTCCTGCTTCAACTCGACCGGCCGCCCGGACAGCAGCCCGATCCGCACGTGGACCATCGCGGCGGGCGAGCCGTCGCCGATCACGCACTCCTCGATCTGCCGGAACCGCGGCTTGAACGCGGCCACGTCGGAGCTGACCAGCGGGGAGAGGGTCCGGTGCAGCGCGAGGGCGAGTGCACGGCGGTCGAACGCCCCGGCGACCTCTGCGGAGTACTCGACGGTGATCTGCGGCATGGCCTCACGCTACCGGCGTGACGGTCGGGAGCCCGACGCGGTCAGGCCAGCGGCTCCAGCAGCCGGCGCGGCGTGGTGAGCAGCGCCGAGACGGGATCGGGGTTGGCGTTGCCGCTGTCGAAACCGGGACCGGGCTCGACCCGGATGTCCGGCGCCGCGACGGTCTCCCCGCACCTCCGGCAACGGCCCTCGCGGTTGAGCAGGCCACCGTCCGCGTCGTGCCGGAACGTGCGTTTCGGCCCGTCGGGGGAGTAGTGGGTGTCACCCCAGATCATCATCGCCCGCAGGACGGGCAGGAGCTCGAGGCCCTTCTCGGTCAGCTCGTACTCGCCGTCGCGGCGCTCCAGCACACCTTCGCGCACGAGGAACTTCAGCCGGTTGGCCAGGACGGCGCGCGGGATGCCGAGCTGGGTGGCGAAGTCGCCGAACCGGCGGACCCCGAAGAAGGCGTCGCGCACGATCAGCAACGTCCACCGCTCACCGACGATCTCGAGCGCGCGTGCCAGTGAGCAGTTGCGGTCGGCGTAGGTGCTGGGCAGTGCCATGCGACCCAATGTAGTTCACTCACCGAACCGGCGTGCTACGGTCCGTCCGGTTCGGTGACCGAACTCCCGCCTACAAGCCCCTGCGATGCAGAAGGACGGCCATGACGGAACCGCGCACGCGCACCGTGACCTGGAGCGACCCGAAGGCGACCGCCGCCGTGGCGCGAGAACGCGACGGCCTGGGCTTCCTCCGCGCCGTCGCCGCGGGAGAGGTGCCGCCGCCACCCGTCGCCGAACTGCTCGGCGCACGGCTGGTGTCGGTGGAGAAGGGCGAGGTCGTCTTCGAGATGGACCCTGCGGAGTTCCACTACAACCCGATCGGCTCCGTGCACGGCGGCGTCTACGCGACCCTGCTGGACTCGGCCGCGGGCTGCGCGGTCCACTCGCTGCTGCCGGCGGGCACCGGCTACGTGAGCCTCGACCTGGCCGTGCGCTTCCTCCGTCCGATCAGGACGGAGACCGGCACGGTCACCTGCACGGGAACCGTTGCCCACCACGGTCGTCAGACCGCGCTCGCCGAGGCCAGGCTGACCGACGCCGACGGCCGCCTGCTGGCCACCGCGTCGAGCACCTGCCTGATCCAGTCGAAGGCCAGGAGCTGACCGGCGTCCTCGCCGACGGGGAGCGGCCGGGCCCCTCCGCGGGGCTCGGCCACTGAGCGTCACCTGCCGTGCGGGTCGGTGTTGTTGAGCGCCGCCACCACCTGGTCGTAGTCGCCGCGCGCCTCGGCGTAGCGCAGGAACTTCACGCGCTCGACCTGGATCTCGCGCGCGTCGGGCTGCGTCTCGATGATGCTCAGCACCTCGGCGATGTACTCGTCGAGCGGCATGGCGTGGTCGTTGTCGGCCTGGCCCGGCATCAGGTCCGTCTGCACCGATGGCGGCTCCAGCTCGACGACCTGCACCGAGGTGTCCGCGAGCTGCAGGCGCAGCGACTCGCTGAGCATGTGGATCGCCGCCTTGGAGGCGTTGTAGCTGGGTGTGACCTTCAACGGCGCGAAGGCCAGGCCGGACGAGACGGTCATGATGGTGGCGCCGGGCTTGGTCTGGAGGTGCTCGACGAACGCGGCGATCAGGCGGATCGGGCCGAGCACGTTGGTCGTGACGACGCTCTCCGCGGACTCGAGGAACGACTCGGGCCGGTGCCAGTCCTCCGCCCGCATGACGCCCGCCATGGTGATCAGCACGTTCAGCGACGGGAAGCGGGCGATGACGTCCTTCGCCGCGTCCTGGACGGAGGCCGGGTCGGCGGTGTCGACGCGGACGGTCTCGATGCCGGGGTTCTCCGCGGCGATCTTCTCGAGCAGTTCGGTGCGCCGGCCGCCGACGACCACGGTGTTGCCGCGCTCGCGCAGGGCGAGGGCGAGCGCCAGGCCGATGCCGCTGGTGGCGCCGGGGATGAAGACGGTGTTTCCGGTGATGTGCATGCACCGAGTCTCGGTCTTCGTCCGCGACCGCGGCAGAGAGCGCTCATCGGGGGATCGGCGATCCCTGGTTGAGCACGCGGTGGTGCCCATACTGGACACATGGACCGTGTCGAGCTCGCCGCCTTCCTGCGCCGCCGCCGTGAGGAACTGCGGCCTGAGGACGTCGGCCTGCCGGTGGGCGCGCGCAGGCGTGCACCGGGACTGCGGCGCGAGGAGGTCGCGTCGCTCGCCGCGATGTCCACCGACTACTACACGCGGCTGGAGCAGCAACGCGGCCCGCAGCCGAGCGAGCAGATGCTGGCCTCGCTGGCGAGGGCCCTGAGGCTCAGCGACGGCGAGCGCGACTACCTGTTCCACGTCGCGGGCCGCAACGCCCCGTCGCCCCGGTCGACCAGCACGCACGTGGCGCCCGCGCTGCAACGGGTGCTCGACAGGCTCGACGACACGCCCGCGCTGGTCCTGTCCAACCTCGGCGAGATCCTCGTGCAGAACCGGTTCGCCGAGGCCCTCTACGGCGACTCGTCGCACTTCACGGGTCTCGCCCGCAGCGGCATCTACCGCTGGTTCACCGACCCCCGCGAACGCCTGGTCTACCGCGAGCAGGACCGCGACCACCAGTCCCGCGCGCAGGTGGCGAACCTGCGTGCCGCCTACGCGACCATGGGCCCGCGCTCGCAAGCGGGCGAGCTGGTGCGGGCGTTGAAGAAGGGGAGCGCCGAGTTCGCCGAGCTGTGGGAACGGCACGAGGTCGGCAAGCGGTTCGAGGACCACAAGGTGCTCGTGCACCCGCAGCTCGGCGAGATCGAGGTCGACTGCCAGGCACTGTTCACGGAGGACCAGTCGCAAGCGCTGCTCGTGCTCACCGCACCGCCGCGCACCGAGGCGTTCGAGAAGCTCCAACTGCTCGGCGTGCTCGGCACGGAGAAGTTCATCGGAGCATGAGGATCGTCTCCTCGATCTCCTCTTTCCGCGCCGGCGCATAGCCGACGTCGGTACCGACGACCTCGAAGCCCGCCCTCGTGAGCACCTTCACCGAGCCCGCGTTGTCGCTGGCGGCACGAGCGTGCAACGGCCTGACCGCGACCTCGTCGAGCAGCAACGCGACCGCCCGCCCGGCCACGCCCTGTCCCCAGGCGGCGCGGTCGACCCAGTAGGTGATCTCGGTGTCGCCCTCCACGACGAACGCGGCGATGCTGCCCACGACGCGGCCGTCCCCGACGATCACCCGGTTCGTGACGCCGTCACGTGCCAGCACATTGCGCCAGTGGGCGTCGAACGCCGCCCGGTCGTCGGGGTCCTCCGCGGTGAACGCGGCCATCCGCACCGACTCCGGGTCGCGCATGAACTCGAACAACACGTCCAGGTCGGTGTCCTGCACCGGCCGCAACGTCACGTCCTGGATCACCGTGCCAGCCTCTCCGCGAGCCACGCCAACGAGAGCGGGTAGCGGTAGTCGATCCCCGCGTGGCCCGCGTCGAAAAGCTCGAAACGCACGCGCTCGTCGGGGATCCCCGCCTCCGCGATCTTCGCCCGGAACGCCTCCGCCCCCAGGTCGAGGTAGTACTCGTCGCTGCGGCCCGCGTCGATCCACACGGCCCGCAACGACCGCACGGCCTCGGCGTGGGTCGGCACCATCCGCACCGGGTCCCAGTCGAGCCAGCGCTGCCACACCTCCGGCAGCGGCGCGCCCGTCACCGAGTCGAACGGCAGCCGCGGCGTGCCGTCGTCGTCGGCGGAGAAGCACGCGGCCACACCGAGAACGCCGATCAGCGTCGAGTCCTCCTGCTTGGTGAACGCCGTCCGGCCGCGGAAGTCCGCCCACCACCGCTGGATGTCGTGGTCGTACCCGCGCAACGCCCGTGCGGCAGCACCGAAGTCCGCGAGGTAGCAGAGCTCGTAGAGCGAGTCGCCCGCGTGCGTGGCCAGCGCGCCGAACAGGTCCGGCCGCAGCATCGGCGTGATCATCGCGCCGAACCCGCCCGACGACTTGCCCGAGATCGCCCTGGACTCGCGGTCCGGGATCGTGCGGTAGTGCTCGTCCACCCACGGCACGATCTCGTCGCACAGGTAGGAGTGGTAGCGGCCGGTTCCGGGGGAGTCGACGAACTGCGAGCCGCCGTAGGACGTCCACGCGTCGACGAACACCACGACGCACCCCGGCACACCCCCGGCGAACACCGCGTCGGCCGTCTCCACGAACGGCTGGCGGAACGGCATCCGGTTCGCCCACATGCCCACGTGCCCCGTGTAGCCCTGGATGACGTACACGGTGGGGTAGCGCTCGTCGCCGCCGTCGTAGCCGGGCGGGACGTACACCCACAGCGGCCGCTCGTGCGGATCGCCGAGCGGGTTGCCGCGCAGCAGGTCGGAGACGACGGTGCGCCGATCGAGCCGACCGGCGAGCGGGCTCTCCCAGGGAAGCATGGCCCCAGTCAACCAGGGTGAAGCTCATCGCGGAGGGCCGCGCCACCAGGCAGCGCATCGTCAAGGGTCCACCTGCGCAGCACGCATCCGGCGTGACGACGTCCGCGTGATCCGCGGCATCGACGCGCTGCGGGAGCCCGACCTGTTCCGAGGTCGCGATGAGGTCAGCGGTTCAGGTGGCCTGCGATGGTGGCGGCGATCTCGGCCATGGGGACGGGGCTGGTCATGTCACCGTGGGTGGTGGGGACGGGGTGGAGGTGGAGGGTGCCGGTGACGTGGGGCGCCCACGCGTCGGGGTGGGGTGAGGAGTCGGTGCGGCCCTCGGTGGCCAGGAAGAACAGGGCGTCGCCGCGGTAGGGGGTCGTGGGGGTGTGGGTGTCGGAGAGGTGGCGGTTGTGGGCGAAGACGGCGGGGAGGGCGGC
>JASLAV010001187.1 GCA_030146905.1 Lentzea sp.
TCAACCGGCCGAAAAGCGTGGCCGGTTGACACCCCTCCCCAGGTGTGGCTGCCTCTTGCGCTGCTCGTGACGGGACCACCCCACACCGAACGTAACCAACCAACGCAACGCGCCGCCGCCCAAAGCAACAGGCGTGCCGTCAACCCGCGTGCGGCGCTGGCCGGTCCTTGATCAGTTGGCGGGGTCCGGGGCGGAGCCCCGCGCTCGAGAACGTGACGCGCCCAGGGCAAGGCGACCACCTACCCAGGCAAAACCCGAACCAACGGCGGATACAGGACAGAAGCAGCCCCCCGCCGATACAGAGCGGCAGGCCGCCCCCCATCCCGGGAAGTGGTCTCCCCAGTAGCAACCAACAACCCCTCAACCCCCGTGACCTTCCGATGAAAGTTGCGAGGATCCAAAGAAACCCCCCAAACAATCTCATAAACCCGCCGAAACTCGGCAACAGTGAATTCAGGAGGACAAAACTCGGCAGCCAAGGACGTGTACTCCAACTTGGCCCGAGCCCTCTCCACCCCATCCCGCAAGATGACCCCATGATCAAAAGCCAAAGAGGAAACCTCGGCAACAGGAACCCAAGAAGCAGCAGCGGCATCACTACCAGCCACAGGCACGGGCAAATCAGCAGCCAACGCCAGGTAGGCAACAGAGACAACCCGCATCCGGGGATCCCGCCGAGGCTCCCCATAGGTCCCGAGCTGCTCAAGGAACAACCCAGAAACCCCAGTCTCCTCGACAAGCTCCCGAACGGCAGCAGCATCAACGGACTCGGCAACCTGGACGAACCCTCCGGGCAACGCCCACCGCCCCCGGAACGGCGCCTCCCCCCGCCGGACCAGCAGCGCGCACAGCGCGTCGTCCCGCACGGTCAGCACCACCAGGTCGACCGTGACCGCGAAGGGAGGGAAATCACTTGGCGAGTACACGCGAGGAAGCATAGACTTATCGTCAGCACGACGATAAGGAGCGCAAGATGGCCGACATCAGCACCTACCCAGGCTTCCGCCACCTCAGAGGAGCCCCCACGGTCCACATCAGACACGTCAGGAACGGCGAGCTGGTCCACGAGGGCACAGGCCTGAGCTTCTGGTTCCGCCCGAGAACCGCGGTCCTGTCAGAAGTCCCGGTGGACGACAGAGAGCTACCGATGCTCTTCCACGCGAGAACTCAGGACTACCAGGACGTGACGGTCCAGCTGACCATCACCTATCGCTGCACCGACCCGGAGACGGCGACGAACAGGATCGACTTCTCGATCGACCCGGACACGGGAACCTGGCGCCAGGACCCGCTGACCCAGATCGCCGGCACCCTCACCGAGAGCACCCAGCAGCACGCCCTGAAGATCCTCGGCACCCTGGACCTGGAGACCGCCATCAGAACCGGCGTGGAACGGGTCAAGGCGGCGGTCGAGGCCAACCTCACCGCGGCCCACATCGGCATGGAGATCATCGACGTCAGGGTCGTGGCCATCCGCCCGGACGCCGACATGGAGAAGGCCCTCCGGACCACCGTCCGCGAGCGGGTTCAGCAGGAGGCCGACAAGGCCACCTACGAACGCAGGGCCATGGCGGTGGAACGCGAGCGGTCGATCAGCGAGAACGAGCTGCAGAACCAGATCGAGCTCGCCAGAAGAGAAGAGCTCCTCGTGGTCCAACGAGGCGCGAACGCGCTGAGGAAGGCAGAAGACCAGGCCAGGGCGAGCCGAGTCGCCGACGACGTCAAGGCGGAGAGCATCCGCAAACTGGCGGAGGCCGAGGCCGCCGGCGAGAAGGCACGCCTGGACGCCTACCGGGACGTCCCCCAGAGCACGCTCCTCGCCCTGGCTGCCAAGGAACTCGCCGGCAACCTGCCGGAGATCGGCAGCCTCACGCTCACGCCGGACCTGATCCAGCCGATCCTGCAACGGCTCGCGCGATGAGTCTCGCACCCAGAATCGTGCTGGTGCACCGGCGCACCGAGCTGACAGAGTTGCTGGCACGACACGGGACACGGGGGCAGGTCGAGTTCTTCCTCAGGTCCCGCGGCAGAACCCTGGACGAGGTGGTGGAGCGTGACCAGCAGACCCGCAAGGCGTTGGGAGACGTCGGCGCCGCCATCCCGCTGGACTGGCGCCGCGGCGTGGTCGAGAGGGAAGACCTGTCGCGGTTCCTGTTCGCGCCCGAGGACGTAGTCGTCATCGTCGGGCAGGACGGGCTGGTCGCCAACGTCGCGAAGTACCTCGACGGCCAGCCCGTGATCGGCATCAACCCGGAGCCGGGCGTGCTCGCGAAGCACGCCCCGTCCGAGGCGGCGGAACTGCTGCACAACACCGGGAACACCGAGGACCGCACGATGGTCGAGGCCAGGTCGGACGACGGCCAGGCGCTCCTCGCGCTCAACGAGGTCTACATCGGCCACCCGAGCCACCAGACCAGCCGCTACCGCATCCGCGGCGAGCGCCAGGCGTCGTCCGGCGTCCTCGTCGGCAGCGGCACCGGCGCGACGGGCTGGTGCAGTTCCGCCCACCGAGAGAGGAAGAGCCCGATCCGGCTGCCAGGCCCGACCGAGCGCAGGCTCGTCTGGTTCGTGCGGGAGGCGTGGCCCTCGCCGAGCACCGGCGTCGAGCACACCGAGGGCGAGATCACCGGCGAGAGCCTCCACGTCGACGTCGAGTCCGACGGGCTGGTGGCGTTCGGCGACGGCATCGAGAGCGACGCGCTACGCCTCGGCTGGGGTCAGCGGCTGAGCGTCGGACTCGCCGCCCGCAGGCTCCGCCTCGTGTGCTGAGCCGATCACCAGCAGGCACGTGCCGGACAGCACGGCGCCCGCGATCAGGTAGAGCGCGATCGCCCAGGTTCCGGTGCGCAGCAACGACTGCGCGACCAGCGGCGCCAGCCCGCCGCCCAGCACGGCGCCGAGCTGGAAGCTCAACGCCACGCCGCTGTAGCGCACGCGGGTGCGGAACAGCTCGGCGAAGTACGCGGCCGACGGGCCGAACAACGCCGCGGAGCCCACGAACCCGAGCACCATGGCGAACGTGAACCAGCCGGAGTCCGTCAGCCAGAACAACGGGAAGGCGAAGGCGGCCTGGAACATCGCGCCGCCGAACATCACCGGCAGCCGCCCGACGCGGTCCGACAGCCAGGCGAACGCCGGCACGGCGACCACCTGGGCCAGCGATCCCACCACGGTCGCGACGAGCAGGTCCTCCGCGGAGATCTTCAACGCCGTGCGGCCGTACCCGATCATGAACACGCTCAGCACGTAGATGAAGATCGTGAAGCCGAGGTTCACGCCGGCGCCCAGCAGCACCACGCGCCACCGGTCGCGCAGGACCTCCGCGATCGGCAGCCGCGACTTCTCCGCCCTGGCGAACCGCGGGCTCTCCGAGACGCGCAACCGGATGTAGAGCCCGATCCCCACCAGCACGACCGAGAACAGGAACGGCAACCGCCAGCCCCAGCTCAGGAAGTCCGGCCCGGACGCGCGGGACGACACGTACATCGCCAGGTTCGCCAGCACGAGACCGACGGGCGACCCGATGAACACCCAGCTGCCGTACCAGCCCCACCGGCCCGGTGGCGCGTGCTCGACCGCCATCAGCGACGCACCGCCCTGCTCGCCGCCCATGAAGAAGCCCTGCACGAGCCGCAGCAGCACGAGCAGCAACGGCGCGAAGATCCCCACCTGCGCGTAGGTCGGCAGCAGCCCGATCAACGCCGTCGAGACACCCGTGACCGACAAGGTGACCACGAGCATCGCCCGCCGGCCGATCCGGTCGCCGAGGTGGCCGATCACCGCGCCGCCGAGCGGACGGGCGAGGAAGCCGGCGCCGAACGTGGCGAACGCGAGCAGCACGCCGACCCGCGAGTCGAACTGCGGGAAGAAGATCTTGTCGAACACGAGCGCCGAAGCCGTGCCGTAGAGCAGGAAGTCGTACAGCTCGATCGTGTTGCCGACCGCGGACGCCACCGCTGCCTTCCGCACCCCCGTCATCGTTCCAGCCTGGTGGAGGGATTGACACTGCGCAACGGTCCGGTCACCCTTCGTCCTACGTTCCTACTGCTCAGTAACGAGGTAGCAATGACGCGCCGAGTCACTGTTGTTTCCCTGCTCACGGCCATGATCGCGGCACTGCTGGCCCCACAGGCCGGTGCCGCGCCCCGGTATCGCAACTACGTCTCGCTCGGGGATTCGTTCGTGTCAGGGCCGTTCATCCCCCTGCAACGGCTCGATCCGTTGAGCTGCTTCAAGTCCACCCAGAACTACCCGTCCGTCCTCGCGAGGAGGCTCGGCGTCGAGAACTTCACCGACATCTCCTGCGGCGGCGCCCAGACCGAGGACATGGCGGGCGTGCAGAGCGGCGTCCCAGGCCAGTCCGTGCCGCAGTTCTCCGCGCTGAAGGCCGACACCGACCTCGTCACGATCTCCATCGGCGGCAACGACATCGGCTTCTCCGACATCATCCTGACCTGCGCCGGCAAGAGCGTGCTCGACCCGAACGGCGCGCCCTGCAAGGCCAACTACGGCGACTCCCTCGCACAACGCGTCGCCGCGACGGCGCCGAAGGTCGCCGCGGTGCTCGACGGCATCAGGCAGCGCTCCCCCAACGCCAAGATCGTCGTCGTCGGTTACCTGCGGATCCTGCCGCCGTCCGGTGGCTGCTGGCCGGTCGTGCCCATCTCCCGGGGCGACGTGCCGTACCTCGACACCGTGCAGCAGCAGCTCAACGGCATGCTCGGCGCCCAGGCGCAAGCCGCCGGTGCCACGTTCGTGAACCCGTACGACATCAGCCTCGGCCGCGACACGTGCGCGGCGCCGTGGGACAAGTGGGTCGAGGGCATCATCCCGACGAGCCTCGCGTTCCCGGTCCACCCGAACGCCAGGGGCATGGCCGCGGTGGGCGGTCAGGTCGCCGCCGCTCTGGGGGCAGGACTCGCCACGACGGAGTCCGCCGGCATCTAGTTGCACGCCGTGACGGCGGTGTACACGATCCGGTGTTACCGCTGAGTTGGTTGGAAGTCCGGGTCCTCGCCGCGCCAGAGTGGTGGCATGGCAAGGACCCGGCTTCTGTTCGCCTGCCTCGCGCTCGCCGCACCGCTCTTCCCCGCGACGGCCCAGGCAGCGCCCCTCGCTCCCGCATCCGGTCTGGTGCTGTCGATGCAACCGGAGATGGGCACCCTCAGCACCACGAAGCTCACCTGCGAGCCCGCCGGCGGGACGCACCGCCACGCGAAGCAGGCGTGCGACCAGCTCATGCCGGTCGAAGGCGACTTCCGCCGGCTGGAGGAGACCGGCGCGATGTGCACGATGGAGCTGAACCCCACCAAGGCGACGTTGCGCGGCAAGTGGCGCAACAAGAGGATCGACTTCCAGCAGGTGTACTCGAACCCGTGCGTGGTGCGCGCGTCCACCGGCAAGGTCTTCGACTTCTAGCCCCTCCCAGACTGCGTCACCGGTGTTCCAGCGCACCGCCGTCGCGCTGGAACACCGGTGGCGTTCCGCTCTTCCTCTCAGGTCAGTACGCTTAGGCTGCCGGGCATGGGGGACTTCCTCGTCCACACGATCGGCTTCCCGGTCACGTTCCTGCTGCTCGTCCTCGGCATGTCCCTGGCAGCACGGCGAATACTCGGCCTGCGCGTCGGCCTGATCCGCACGGCACTGGCGTGCCTGCTGGCGATGTCGATCGCGTCGGGCGTCTTCGGCGAGACGGCGTCACCGACGACCTCGCTGGCGACGATCCAGCTGGGACTGTCGCTGCTCTTCGTGATCGGCCTGCTGGCGTTCGCCGAGATCATCGTGCCGACCGGCTCGATCCCGCCGCCGACCGAGTGGTGGGGCATGCTGCGGCGCCGGATCGCCCGCACCCGCCGCTACTCGCGCATCACCGCGATCGCGTTCCGCCACGGCCTCGGCCCCTACCTGCGCGGCCGTGAACGGTCCGACACCGGTCTCGCGCGGTCGTTGCGGCTCGCGTTGCAGGACGCGGGCGTCACGTTCGTCAAGCTCGGCCAGGTGCTGTCGACGCGCGCCGACCTGCTGCCGGAGGACTTCGTCGAAGAGCTGAGCCTGTTGCAGGACAAGGTGCCTCCCGCGAAGTGGGACGAGGTCCGCGCACTGCTCGACGCCGAACTCGGGCCCGGCGCGTTCCGGGAGGTCGACCCGGAACCGCTCGCGGCGGCCTCGATCGCGCAGGTCCACCGGGCGGTGCTGGCATCGGGCGCCGAGGTCGTGGTGAAGGTGCAGCGGCCGGACGTGCGGGCGGTGGCAGAGGGCGACCTGGACATCGTGTCGAGGCTGGCGGAGACGTTGCAGCGCACGCGGTGGGGGTCGGCGCTGGGTGTGCGCGACCTGGCGGCGGGGTTCGCGGCAGCGTTGCGGGAGGAGCTGGACTTCCGCGTCGAGGCGCGCAACATCGCGGCCGTGGCGGCGGTGTCGGACTCCTCCGTCGGACTGCCGCAAGTCCACATGTCGACATCTCGCGTCCTCGTCATGGACCGGCTCGACGGCGTGCCTGTGCGCGGAGCAGCGGAAAACGAAGGGCTCGCACGGACGCTGCTGCGGTTCGTGTTGCGACAGGTCATGCTCGACGGCGTCTTCCACGCGGACCCGCACCCAGGCAACGTCATGCTGCTGTCCGACGGACGGCTCG
This sequence comes from Lentzea sp., assembly GCA_030146905.1. The sequence continues at coordinate 6,635 of JASLAV010001187.1, forward strand.
GCCTGCTCGACTTCGGCTCCGTCGGGCGGATCGACGCCGGCCTGCGCTCGGCGCTGCAACGGCTGCTGCTCGCCATCGACCGCAGCGACCCGGCGGGGCTGACCGACGCGTTGCTGGAGCTGACCTCTCGTCCAGAGGAGATCGACGAGCAACGGCTGGAGCGGGCGCTCGGCCAGTTCATGGCGCGGCACCTGGGCGCGGGCATGCGACCGGACGTCGAGATGTTCGGCGACCTGTTCGTGCTGGTGTCGCGGTTCGGGCTGAGCGTCCCGCCGGAGATCGCCGCGGTGTTCCGGGCACTGGCGACGCTGGAGGGCACCCTGGGCGTGCTCTCACCCGGTTTCAACATCGTCGTCGAGTCACGCGCGTTCGCGAACGAGCAGATCACCGAACGGCTCACGCCGGAGTCCGTGCGGCGCACGATGGCCGAGGAGCTCCAGTCCGTGCTGCCGATGCTGCGCAGGCTGCCCCGCCGGATCGACCGGATCACCGGCGCGGTGGAGCAGGGCCGGCTGAGCATGTCGATGAGGCTGTTCGCCGACGAACGCGACAGGTCGTTCGTCACCGGCCTGCTGCACCAGGTGATGCTGACGGTCCTGGGCGCGACCGCGGGTGTGATGGCGGTGCTGCTCCTCGGCTCCTCCGGCGGGCCGCAGGTGGCACCGGACGTCGGGCTCCACCAGGTCTTCGGCTACAACCTGCTGATCGTCAGCGTGCTGCTCGGCCTGCGCGTCGTCGTGGCGGTGTTCAGGCCTCGTTCGCGATCCTAGAACTGCCTGCGGTACACGGACACGTCGTCGCGCCAGACGCCGAACTGGTCGGGTGCGGACTGGACGACCGTCATCTCGTTGAGGTTGCCGAGGATCCGCCACGCACGCGCAACCGCTTGCGCGCCCGCGTAGGCGATCGTGCAGAACCTCCGCGGCTCGACGACGGTGCGCACGCGGTCGACCTTGCCGACGCTCATCGGCGTGTCCTGCCAGAGGTCCAATGTGTACCCGGTGCGGATGGGGTCACCGGAGCCGAGCACGCCCTCGATGCTGACGACCAGCCGCTCCCCGTTGAGGCGCAGGTCGTGGTGACCGCTCCGCGGCGGCGTGCCGCCCGTGTACGCGGAACGCGCCGGATCGAGCACCCAGTGTCCGAGGAACGGCACGAGGTCGTCACTCATGTGTGTCTCCTTCGCGGAACCTGCGCCACTGGCGGATTGTCCGGCGCATCGAGGTGGGCGACCATCACCCGATGAGTTATGAGACGGGCGTCCGGTGGAAGTGGATACCGGCCGTCGTGCTCGGCTTCGTGCTGCTGAGCTGGATCGTGTTCGAGGCACTCGACCTCATCGACTTCGACGGTGTCGTGACGTGGGTGCGCGGCATCGACCCGGTGTGGGCTGCGGCGGTGATCCTCGGCCTGCTCGTCGTGGACGTGTTGCTGCCGGTGCCGTCCACGCCGCTGATCGTGCTGGCGGGAACGGCTCTCGGCCTGCCCTTCGGGCTGGCACTCGCGGTCGTCGGATCCCTCGGTTCCTCCGCCGCAGGGTACGCCCTGGGGAGGTTCGCGGGCCCGCATCTCGTGCGCAGGGTCGTCACCATCGAGGAACTGGCCGAAATGCGGCGGTGGGGGCGCCAGTTCGGGCCGTGGTTCTTCGGGGTGGCCCGCGGAATTCCGATGATGGCGGAAACGGTGTCGGTGTCCGCGGGGGTGTCGCGGGTGTCGTTCCGGAAGTTCATGTTCTTCACCCTCCTCGGAACCGTCCCGATCTGCACCGCCTACGTGTTCGCGGGAGCGCAGGCCGACACGGTCGAACAGATAGTGATGATCAGCGCCGTCGGTTTCCTGCTGACCGTCGGGCTCTTCTACCTGCTGCGCCGGCTCGTGAAGGCGGCGCCGTAGAAAAATCGCTGGCGCGGCGTGGTTGTATGAACTCGCGCCCGGTGCGCAGCGGAGGGTTACTTCCGGTGATCACTCAGGTTCGACTCCTGGGACCGGCTCAGGCCGGTCTCGCTCACTCCGGTGAGCAGTCACCTTCCGCGACCTGACCTCGGGCGTCCACAACTCCACACCCGGCGGGGAATTAATTCACTGGCGCGGTGTGGTTGCATGTAAATAGCACCCGGTGCGAAGCCAACGGTTACTTCGTCTGTAAAACGCGACACCGTTGGCGAATTCATCTCGGGAGCACACAACTTCACACGTGTCCGGTGCGAAGCAGAGGGTTACTTCCACTGTTAATGGGCGGGTCGTGGGTTCGACTCCCACCAGCCACTTGGCTGTAGCTCAGTCTGGCAGAGCAGCAACGTACCTTCCGCGACCTTGATCTCGGACACGTGTGGAGTTCGTGGGCTCCCCTTCTTCTTGCTTCGAGGGGGAAAAGCCGATGGCGAAGTTCAACATCTTCCGCGCACGTCCGGCGGGCACCAGCCCGGTCGCCACGGCGCCCGCACCGTCCGGCCGCACCTGCGAGGGCGGCGACGGCTACGCCCGCGACACGAAGTCCGAGCTGTTCCTGCTCGCCGTGTCGAACATGGGCGGCGAGGACACCTTCTACGAGTCCGGAACCCGGCGCGACGGCCGTTTCGCACAGCTCGTCCACGACGCGGCGCTCGCGGATCCCGAGTGGACCGCGCGCCTGCTGAAGTGGCTGCGCGGCGAGGCGAACATGCGCACGGCGTCCCTGGTCGGCGCGGCCGAGTTCGTGCTGGCGCGGCTCCAGGCCTCCTCGGACGCGGGCGTCACCAACCGCGCCGTCGTGGACTCCGTGCTCCAGCGAGCGGACGAGCCGGGTGAGCTCCTCGCCTACTGGACCGCCCAGAACGGCCGCCGTGTGCCGAAGCCGATCAAGCGCGGCATCGCGGACGCGGTCAGGCGCCTGTACGACGAGCGCGCGGTCCTCAAGTGGGACAGCGACGCCCGCGGCTTCCGGATGGCAGACGTGCTGAACCTCGTCCACCCCTCACCTGCCGCTCCGTGGCAGGGCGCGCTGTTCCAGCACGTGCTGGACCGGCGCCGTTCCGCCGACGCGCCGATTCCGGACGCGCTGCGCGTGATCGCGGCACGCCGTGAGCTCATGGCGTGGCCGGTCGAGCAGCGCCGCGCGCTCTTCTCGCGTCCCGACGCGGCCGACGTGCTGCGCGGGGCGGGGATGACGTGGGAGTCGGTGGCCGGATGGCTGCAGGGCCCGCTCACGAAGGAGGTGTGGGAGGCGCTGGCGCCGTCGATGGGGTTCATGGCCGCGATCAGGAACCTCAGGAACTTCGACCAGGCCGGCATGTCCGACGAGGTCGCGGCGACTGTCTCGGCACGGCTGGCCGACCCCGGCCAGGTCGCCCGCTCGCGGCAGTTCCCGTTCCGCTTCCTGTCCGCCTACGAGGCGGCGCCGAGCCTGCGCTGGGGCCACGCCCTGGACCAGGCGCTGCAGGCGTCGCTGAGCAACCTGCCCGCGCTGCCCGGCCGGACGCTCGTCCTCGTCGACACCTCGGGGTCGATGACCGGGACGACGCTCTCGGCGCGGTCGAAGGTCACCCCGGCCAAGGCCGCGGCGGTCTTCGGCGTGGCGCTCGGGGCGAAGGGCGAGCGGGTCGACGTGCACGGGTTCGCCAGCGGCGTGTTCCGCCACGACGTCCCGCGTGGAGCGTCGGTCGTCCGCGAGGTCGACCGGTTCCTCGAGCGGATCGGTGAGGTCGGGCACGGCACCGACATCGTCGGGTCGCTCAAGCGGACCTACCGGGGCCACGACCGCGTGTTCATCATCTCGGACATGCAGACGATGAGCGGCGGGTACGGGCGGGGCGTCGACGACGTCGTGCCGCGGCACGTGCCGGTCTACGGCTTCAACCTCGGCGGGTACTCGAAGGCCGCGTACGCGACCGGGAAGGCGGGTCGTCACGAGTTCGGCGGCCTCTCGGACGCGACCTTCCGCATGATCCCGCTGCTCGAGGCAGGCCGGAACGCCGACTGGCCGTTCTGAGGTGGTGT
>JASLAV010001209.1 GCA_030146905.1 Lentzea sp.
TCGAAGGCCGCTTCGAGCCGGTCGAGCATCGCGTCGAACGTGTCCGCGAGCTCCGCGACCTCGTCGCGCGGCCCTTCCAGGCGCAGCCGGGACCCCAGCGACTCGGCCGACAGCTGGCGCGCGGCACCCGTGACGTCGTGCAGGGGTTTGAGAACCCGGCCGGTGGAGGTCCACGCGAGCACGGCCGCGGCCAGCACCATGCACGCGAACGCGATCAACCCGGCCTGCAGCAGGTCCTGCCTGGCGGCCACCGTCAGCGCGTCGGTCAGCGTCTTCACGGTGACGGTGACACCGTCGACCGTCACCTGGGTGTCGGACGGGAACGACGGCGACGAGTCGAAGACCCTGCCGACCAGCGTCCACCCGAGGAAGAGCAGCACAGCGCTCACCGCCGCGACGAGCGCGGTGGTGAGGAGCGTGATCCGGAGGCGTAGTCCCGGTCCGCGCCTTCGCATAGGTCAGTCCTCAGCGGATCCGTTCGACGCACTCGGCACCCGGTAGCCGGAGCCCACGACGGTGTCGATGATGCCCGGCTCGCCGAGCTTCTTGCGCAATGTCATCACGGTGACGCGCACGGTCGTGGTGAACGGGTCGGCGTTCTCGTCCCACACGCGTTCGAGGAGCTCCTCGCTGCTGACGACCGATCCCTTGGCCGCGAGCAGGACCTCGAGAACGCCGAACTCCTTGCGCGTCAGCTCGATCGGCTGGCCGCCGCGCGACACGGTGCGCCGCGCCGGGTCCAGTTCGACGTCCTGCGCGGACAGCAGGGGCGGCGTCGCCGGCGTCGCGCGCCTGGCCAGTGCCCGCACGCGCGCGACCAGTTCGGGGAACGCGAACGGCTTCGCGAGGTAGTCGTCGGCGCCCAGGGACAACCCGGACACGCGGTCCTCGATCGATCCGCTGGCCGTCAGCATCATGACCCTGGTGAGCGCGCCGGAGCTGAGGATCTCCTTGCACAGCTCGTCGCCGGACATCCCAGGAAGGTCGCGGTCGAGCACGACCACGTCGTACCGCGTGACGGTCGACTTCTCGTGCCCGGTCTCGCCGTCGTAGGCGACGTCCACGGCCATGCCCTCACGCCTCAGGCCACGAGCGATCGCGTCGGCCAGTGGCGCCTCGTCCTCGACTACCAGAATCCGCACGCCACCAAGGTGCCACACCGACCTGAGACCACGCTTAACGGCACCTTCACGCGAGCTGTCAGCGCTGGTGATGTGCGAGCAGCGTGCCGAGCAGCCCGGTCAGGGTCCGGCGGTCCGGTTCGGGAAGCGGCGCGAGCAGGTCGTCCTGGGCGTGGTCGAGCGCCTCGTCGAGACGGCGGAGCTGCGTCCTGCCCGGCTCGGTGAGCGTGACGGTGTTGCGCCGCCGGTCCCGCGGGTCCTGCGCCCGGTCGACGAACCCCCGCTCCTGCAGCTCGGTCACGGCCGCGACCACGTCGCTGCGGTCCATGTTGCAGCGACGGCCGAGCTCGGCCTGGCTGGCGACGCCGAACTCGTCCAGCGCGGCCAGCAGCCGGTAGTGGTAGCCGCGTGCCCCGGCCTCGGCGAAGGCCTCGGTGGCGAGCCGGTGCGCGTGCACCGACAGCTGGGTCAGCAGCCAGCTCGGTTTCCCGGCCAGGCGTTCGGGGGTCTCCTCCACGACCTCATCGTAATCGTTGGTGAGACCAACGCAGATGTGTATTGTTGGTTACGCCAACGTTGGCGTAACCAACAATCAGGAGTGCTCATGTCCACGACCGACCACATCGAGATCAACGACCTCGTCAGCCGCCTCGGCCGTCTGCTCGACGACAAGCGGTGGGACGACGGGCACACGGTGTTCCACCCCGACGTGTCGATCCACTCGCCCCGCTACGGCGAGATCAGCGGGTTCGACGAGTTCGTCGGGACCGTGCGGAGGACCGAGCAGCCGGACGTGCTCACCCAGCACGTCACCACGGGTCTGCTGGTCGACCTGGACGGCGACCGTGCCGCTGTCTCGGCGAACACGATGAACTACTTCTACCGTGCCGGCGGGACGCCCTTCCGTACCGCGAGCCTGCGCATGGACTGGGTCGTCGTCAGGACGCCCGCCGGCTGGCGGATCCGCGAGACGCGGACCACCGTGCTGTGGATCCGCGAGGACTGATCAGGACCTGCGGGCCGGCCGGTCCACCACGACGGTCGAGGCGGCCTGCAGCGCCCGGAGCTCCAGCAACGCCGGGTGCTCCTCGGCGAGCCGGGCGGCGTTGAGCAACGACCGCAGCGCCGCCGTCTCCCCCCGCGCCCGCTCCAGCGCGGCACGTCCCTCAGCGGCCGCCACCAGCTCGGCCAGCGCGGTCCGGCGCAGCTCAGCGGGCATGACCACGTCGCGAACGGCGACGTCGGCCACCGAGATGCCCAGTTCCCCGGCGCGTGCCGCGACACCGGCCAGCACCTCGGCGGCGATGGCCGCACGTTCCGGGTCCACCGCCGAGTGCGCACGGGTCAGCACGGCGCCACGCAGTGCGAGCTGCACGGCCGTGTAGAGCTCCGACTCGGGCTCTGCCGACTCCATCACGAACCTCGTCGGCGAGGACACCGCCCACCGCACGACCACGGTCACGCGCACCAGCACGCCGTCCGCGGTCGGCACGTCCTGCGCCGCGGGCGTCATCGTGCGTGAACGGACGTCGACGCGGTTCAGCACGGTCCGCATCCGCATCCGGTGACGGCCGGGACCGACCTCACCGACCAGCACGCCCCGGTCGAACAGGACACCCCGCTCCCACGGGTACAACGTGCGCTTCATCGTCTCCACCTCCGTCCAGGCAGACCACGACCCCGGCCGGCGGGACGTCAGGGCGGGAGTCCACTGGGACTCGCAAAGCCCGACACCCCCGTGTGCGACCGGGGTCGTGGCGTTCAGGAATTGAACCTGGTGCCTTTACAGCGCCAATGCGTCCGCCCGATCGCGGGACCCGGAACAGGAAGACCTGCCGTGGCCGCTTGAAGCGGACGCGAGGTGGAGGTTAGCCGGTCTGCTTCTCCGCGGTCGCGTCGATTTCCACCGGCAGGCACTCCAGGCGGGCGGCCCACTCCGTCACGCGGCGTGCGACGTCCTGCGCGGTGATCCCGCACGACGCCAGCACCTCGCCGCGCTCACCGTGGTCGTGGAACTGCTGCGGCAGCGCGATGTCGCGCAACGGCACCTCGACGTCGGCGTCGCGCAGGGCGGCCGCCAGCGAGGACCCGAAGCCGCCGTGGCGGCCGCCGTCCTCGACGGTCACCACGAGCCGGAAGGACGACGCCATCTCCACGAGGTCCGTCGACATCGGGTAGATCCACCGCGGGTCGACGACCGTCACACCGATGCCCTGGTCCTCCAGCCGCTGGGCGGCCTCGATCCCGAGCTCGCCCAGCGCGCCGACGGTCACCAGCAGCACGTCGTCGCCCGAACGGCGAAGCACGTCGACGGAACCGACGCGCTCCAACGCGGGCAGGTCCGCACCGACGGAGGCCTTCGGGTAGCGGATCACCGACGGCGCGTCCGAGATGGCCACGGCCTCGCGCAGCTCCTCGGCCAGCGTGCCGGCGTCACGCGGCGCCGCCACGTGGATTCCGGGGATGACGCCGAGGATGGACATGTCCCACATGCCGTGGTGCGACGCGCCGTCCGGGCCGGTGACGCCCGCGCGGTCCAGCACGACCGTGACGCCCTGCTCGTGCAGGGCGACGTCCATCAGCAGCTGGTCGAACGCCCGGTTGAGGAACGTCGCGTAGACGGCCACGACCGGGTGCAGGCCGCCGATCGCCAGACCGGCGGCGGACGTCAGCGCGTGCTGCTCGGCGATGCCGACGTCGAAGAAGCGCTGCGGGAACGCCTTGGCGAACGCGTCCAGGCCGGTCGGGCCCTGCATCGCGGCGGTGATCGCCACGACGTCGGAGCGCTCGCGGCCGATCTCCACCAGCGAGTCGGAGAACACGTGCGTCCAGGTCCGCTGGGACGGCTTCAGGTTCTCGCCCGTGATCGGGTCGATGACGCCGGTGGCGTGCATCTGGTCGGCCTCGTGGTTCTCGGCCGGCGCGAACCCCATGCCCTTGCGGGTGACCGCGTGCACGATCACCGGTCCGCCGAACGACTTCGCGCGCTGCAGAGCGGACTCCAGCGTCGCCATGTCGTGGCCGTCGACCGGGCCGATGTACTTGAGGCCGAGGTCCTCGAACATGGCCTGCGGCGCCAGCGCGTCCTTGATGCCGCGCTTGGCGGCGTGCAGGGCGGCGTAGAGCGGCTTGCCGAAGAACGGCGTCTGCTGCAGCGCGCTCTTGCCCTTCTCCAGCACGCGCTCGTAGCCGGGCCGCAGGCGCAGCGACGACAGGTGGTCGGCGAGACCACCGATCGTCGGCGAGTACGAGCGGCCGTTGTCGTTGACCACGATCACGACAGGACGAGACTTGTCCGCCGCGATGTTGTTCAACGCCTCCCAGCACATGCCACCGGTCAGCGCGCCGTCGCCGACAACAGCGATGACGTGGCCGTTGGTGCCGTTGAGCTGCTTGGCCTTCGCCAGGCCGTCCGCGTAGGACAGCGCCGTCGACGCGTGGCTGTTGCCCTGCACGTCGTGCTCGGACTCCGAGCGCGCCGGGTAGCCGGACATGCCGCCGCGCTGCCGCAGCTCGTCGAAGCCGTCACGACGGCCTGTGACGATCTTGTGCACGTACGACTGGTGCCCGGTGTCGAAGACGATCGGGTCCTGCGGCGAGTCGAAGACCCGGTGCAGTGCCACGGTCAGCTCGACGACACCCAGGTTCGGGCCGAGGTGCCCGCCCGTCCTGGACACCTTGTCGACCAGAAAACGACGGATCTCCTCGCACAGCCGTGTCAGCTGCGCTTCGTCCATCCGTTTCAGATCAGCTGGTCCGTGCACGGACTCCAGCAGGGTCACCACGCCCACCTCACTCCTGAAGACTTCGGCTCAGTCTACGGAGACGCGGCTGAGACGCATGGTCACCGCGTCTCAGGTACCAGCAGGGCGATGCACTCCACGTGCTGGGTCATGGGGAACGCGTCGAACGCCCGCAGGTCGGCGAGCCTGTACCCCTGAGCAGTGAATTCCGCCAGGTCACGGGCCAGCGCGGCGGGGTCGCACGCCACGTAGACCACCCGCTGCGGACGGCGCCGTGCGACTTCAGCCACAACGACCTTGCCCGCGCCCTTGCGAGGAGGGTCGAGCACCACGACCTGAGGGTCCTCGACGGGCAGCTTGCGCGTCACGGCGAGCTCCACCTTGTCCGCCACCCACTCCACCTGGGACATGCGGCGGAGGTTGCGCCTGCCGTCCTCCACCGCACCGGGGAAGGACTCCACGACCAGCACGGATCCGGTTTCGCCGACCTGCCGTCCGAGCACCGACGCGAAGAGGCCGGCACCGCCGTAGAGGTCCCACGCGCGTTGCCCGGGCTCGGCCGCGGCCCACTCCCCCACCACGGACGCGAACGTGTCCGCGGCCGCCGGGTGGACCTGCCAGAAGCCGTCGGCGGAAACTCTCCACTTTCGTTGGGCGGCGGTCTCG
>JASLAV010001214.1 GCA_030146905.1 Lentzea sp.
GGGTCGCCTCAGCCTCGGGCCCGCGAGCATCCGCCGGACGTAGCAGTCGAGGTTCGCGGTGCGGGGGATTCGTTCACCCCGGCCGGTGTCCCTGGAGGAACCGCCGCACGACGGTCTCGGGGTCGGCGGGCCACCCAGGCACCCGCCGACCCCGAGACCGTCGTGCGGCGGTTCCTCCAGGGGCACCGGCCGGGGTGAACGAATCCCCCGCACCGTGAACCTCGACCGCTACGTCCGGCGGATGCTCGCGGGCCCGAGGCTGAGGCGACCCGAGCGGTGACGAACCGGTTGCGCGACACCTGCGCAAGGGCCGGACCCGAACCGGTGGAGGAACCGGCAGGCTCGGACGAGGTCGAGACCGTCGCCGACCGGGAGGTGCTCGGCGAAGCCCTTGGCGCGCTACCGGTCCGGGAACGCGAGGTGCTTCTGCTGTTCTACCTCGAAGACCTCCCACTGGACGCCTGCGCGCAGATCTGCGGCGTGCCGGTCGCGGCACCGTGAAGTCACGGCTCAACCGGGCCAGGAGGCTCCTCAGGGACGAGCTGAAGCGGAAGGAGGAACTGGCGCGGTTCGGCCGTTCGGACGCCTGACCAGGTCGCGTGCGAGGTCCCCGGTGGCACGACCCTAGGATTTGCGCGTCTCAACGCGTGTTGAGGCCGGCGCCGAGGCGTCGTGAGCGGGGAGGTGCCGTGCGCGCGGGTCCGGATTCTGGTGCTGTGCCTGCTGGTCCTTCGCTGCGGCGGTGGTCGGTGTGGATCTCGATGGCGCTGGTCGCGGTGTTGCTGGGAGCGACGCTGGCAGTGCTGATGGCCATCGGTGACCTCTCGCGGTCGCGGGCGCGGTTGCTGGACGTGGTCGGGCCGGCGGTGGTCAGCGCGCAGCAGCTCGGCGCCGACCTGGTCGACCAGGAGAACGGCGTCCGCGGCTTCGTCCTCAGCGGGAGCGACGACTTCCTGAAGCCGTACCAGAACGGGCTGGACCGCCAGGCCGCGGCGCGGGCGACGGTCGCGGCCTTGGACACCCCGGAGGTCGTCGAAGGTCTCGCCGCGGTGGACGCGGCGTTGTCCGACTGGCGCAGCCAGTACGCGGACCCGACGATCGCCGCGGTCCGCGCGGGCGTCCAGGTGCCGGACGAGGCGGCGGGCAAGCAGCGGTTCGACGCGGTGCGCACGGCTTTGTCGGCGTTGCACGAGGAACTGGAGATCCAGCGCGCCGCCGGGCGGGCCGCGCTCAACGACGCGGCCACCGGGATGGCGGTCACCTGCATCATCGCGCTGGCGGTGCTGCTGGTGATGGTGCTGGGATCCGTGGCGGCCGTGCTCCTGCACATCATCGGGCCGTTGAGCCGGCTGCGGGAGCACGTCGGGCTGGTGGCCGGTGGCGACTTCGCCCACACGGTGGTCGCCACCGGTCCGTTCGAGCTGCGGGAGCTGGGACGCGACGTCGACGTCATGCGCACCCGCATCGTCGAGGAACTGGGCCAGGTCCAGGAACGCAACGCCGCCCTGGACGCCGCGACGGCGGAGCTGCGGCGGTCCAACGCGGAGCTGGAGCAGTTCGCCTACGTCGCCTCCCACGACCTGCAGGAGCCCCTGCGCAAGGTCGCGAGCTTCTGCCAGCTGCTGGAGCGGCGGTACCGCGGTCAGCTCGACGAGCGCGCCACCCAGTACATCGACTTCGCCGTCGACGGCGCGAAGCGGATGCAGTTGCTCATCAACGACCTGCTCGCGTTCAGCCGGGTCGGGCGGCACCAGGACAAGCACGTGGTCGTCGGTGCGGACGAGCTGGTCGACGAGGCCAGGCGCAACCTGGGCCAGGCGCTGGAGGACTCCGGTGCGCAGGTGGAGGTGGGCACCCTGCCGCCGGTGCGGGGCGAGGTCCGGCTGTTGTCCGCGGTGTTCCAGAACCTGATCGGCAACGCGGTGAAGTTCCGCGGTGTCCAACCGCCGCACGTGCGGATCGACGCCGAGCCCGGCGACGACGACATGTGGGTGTTCTCGGTGTCGGACAACGGGATCGGCATCGAGGAGCAGTACGCCGAACGGATCTTCGTCATCTTCCAGCGGCTGCACGGCAAGGACCGGTACCCCGGCACGGGGATCGGGCTGGCGATGTGCCGCAAGATCATCGAGTACCACGGTGGCCGGATCTGGCTCGACACCGCGGTGCCGAGCGGGACCACCATCCGCTTCACCCTGCCGCGCGTCGAGGCGGAGGTTCCCGCGGAGGACGACTGACACGAACGCGGGACCTGCGGTGGCAGGTCCCGCGTTCGCAGCGTCACTTCGTGGCGATCTTGTCCCCCGGCCTGATGAGGTCGGGGTTGGTCAGGTAGCGGGTGTTCTTGGCCACCAGGGCCTGCCAGCCGCCTTCGATGCGGAGCTCCTGCGCGATGGCGCTGAGGGTGTCCCCGGTCTTGATGACGTAGTCGCCGTCCGGGTTGCTCGTGGACGGTGCCGCCACCGGGACCGCCGCCACCGCACGCGGTGTGGCCCTGCCCGCCGCCGAGACCGGCTTGTGGCGGGACGGCTGGACGCTGCCGCCCGCACGCCTTCCACACGTCGGCCAGGCTCCGATTCCCTGTGTGCGCAGAACGTTCTCCGCGACGCGGATCTGCTCCTCGCGGGAAGCCTGGTCCGCGCGACCAGCACCACCGTGGGCGCGCCAGGTCGTCGGGTTGAACTGGAGTCCGCCGTAGTAGCCGTTTCCGGTGTTGGTGGACCAGTTGCCGCCGCTCTCGCATTGCGCGATGCGGTCCCAGTCGACCGAAGGCGCTGCGGAAGCGACCGCGCCGCCCGTCGCGAAGAGCGCGGCGGCGGAGACGGCGATGAGCATGGCGCGGGTGGTGGCGTTGCCACGGTGATGGCGCATGTCCCTTTTCTCGCCCCGTCGCGCTCTCGCCTGCGGCGCCTGTCCGGCGGGGACTTGCTCCCGTGACACGGAGCAGGGCCAGCCGCTGGACAGGTGAGCGCGCGGCGTGCCCTGGTGGTGCGGCGACCTGGTGGTCGCTGGGCAGGACCGTAAGAAGCCCGCGCCGACTCCGCACGGCCGGACGCGGGCAAATCCACTCGATCGGTGACTTTCGCGGCGCCGACGTTTCGGTCCCGAAAGCTGTGCGCGAAAGAGGGCGAACGGGGTGGACGGAACGCCTCCCGCCGCGCTCAGCCGCGGTGCGGCGGGCCGGTCAAGGGCTCGTCCACGTGCTGGTTCGCCGTTCGCACCGGCGAGGTCACTCCGGTGAGCCGTCGTGCGCGTGGGGCGTGCTCACCCCGTCGTAGGCCAGGTGCATGACCATACCGTTGGCGCCGTGCTGGAAGTTGTGGCAGTGGCCCATCCAGATGCCGGGGTTGCCGGCGGTGAAGGAGACCTCGAACACCTCGCCCGGCGCAACGTCGAGGGTGTCCGTCCACCACGGACTGCCCGTCGCCGGCACACCGTTGCGCGTCAGGACGCGAATCCGGTGGCCGTGCAAGTGCATGGGGTGGTTGATCATGCCGCGGTTGACGATGCGGACCTTCACGCGATCGGCCTCGCTGACCCGCAGCGCGGGCACCGCCGGGTAGAGGCGGCCGTTGATCAGGCTGCTCACGTACCCGATCCGTCCCTGGCCGAAGCCGAACCCGTCGTCCAGCCGCAGGTCGTAGCTTCGTTCGTGCGCAACGGTTTCCGCCGTGGCAGAGCCGTAGCCGAGCGGGTCGGACAGCGTGCCGTCCTGCAGGACGGCCGGGTCCGCGGTGCCGTCGGGGCTGAACGCCGTCGCGGCGGAGTCGTTGAGGGACAACGTCACCGCCGCGTCCGGCATCGTGAACAGGACGTCGTGACGTCCACCCGCGGCGAGCTGGAGATCGGCTCGTCCAGCTGGCCCGGCACGCCGGCGCCACGGTGATCGGCACCGCGTCGGCACGGCACCACGACACCGTGCGCGCGCTGGGCGCGCCCACCGTCGACTACAGCGATCCCGAGCTCTACGCCCGGATCGCCGAGCTCGCCCCCGAAGGCGTGGACGCGGTGTTCGACCACGTCGGCGGTGACGGGCTGCGGAAGTCCTGGCAGCTGCCGCGCAAGGGCGGCACGCTGGTCTCGTACGGCACCGCAGCCACCAAGGACGAGCAAGGCAACTCGCAGCTGCTGGCGCAGATCAAGGTCTGGCACCTGCTGCCCAACCACCGCAGCGCGCACTTCCACAACTTCTGGGCAGGCGTGCGGAACAAGACGAAGTTCCGGCGCGCACTGGCCGACGACCTCACCCACGTGTTCGAACTTCTCGCGGACGGTGTGCTCACCGCGCAGGTCGCGGCGCAGATCCCGTTGGCGGAAACGGCTTCCGCTCTGGAGCTCGCCGAGTCCCGCACGGTCGCGGGCAAGGTCGTCATCGTGCCGTGAACGCGGCTACAGCTCCGTGTTGATGATCGCCTCCACCAGCACCTCGCCATCGCCGGTGAGGGCGACACCGTCGGCGTCGACCGCGACCAGCCCGCGTTCGGCGAGGGAAGCGAACTTCTCCCGCCACGGGCTTTCGTGCAACGACCTGCCG
>JASLAV010001218.1 GCA_030146905.1 Lentzea sp.
GCGGACGTCCCACAGGCGCGCGGACCTGTCCTCGTTCGCCGCCGCGAGCAGCGTGCCGTCCGGGCTGAACTCCAGCAGGTAGGAGGGGCCGGTGCCGGTCTCGATCGTCTTGATGTTCCTGGGAGAGCCCGGGTTCGTCACGTCCCAGAGCCGGATCGTCGCGTCCTGGCCGGTGGTCGCGAGCACCTTGCCGTCCGGGCTGAAGACGGCGGAGCTGAGCCAGTCGGAGTGACCGGAGATGACCGCGATCTCCCTGGGGGTGCTGCGGTCCCTGACGTCCCACAGCCGCGCGGTGCGGTCGTAGCTCGCCGTCGCGAGGAGCGTGCCGTCCGGGCTGAACGTCGTCAGGTAGACCGCGCCGGTGTGCCCGGCGAGCGGCACCGCGAGCGGCACCTGCTGGGTGGCGAGCAGCTTGGCGTTCACGCCTTGGTCGTCGGGGCGCATCCGGTGCGCGACCAGCCAGAGCCGCGCCGACAGCGACGGGTCGGACGCCGAGACGCGGTCGGCCTCCGCCACGACCTGGCGGAACCGGGCGTCGTTGCGCTCCTGCACGGCTGTCACGGCGGCACCGGCCGCGATCAGCGCGAACACCGCCACGAGCACGACGGCCGACCGGCGCAGCCAGACGCTCTTGCGGTGCTGGCGCTCGGACGTCCGCACGAACTCCTTCGCGACCGTCGTGACGTCCCGCTGCTGCCGCACGCCCTCCAGCCGTGCGCCCCGGTAGAGCAACGACGAGTCGCGGCCCTGCGTGGACCACGTCGCCGCGTCCTCCTCCAGGCGCTGCCGGGCGAGGTTGCCGGCGCGGTCCTCGTCGATCCAGCCGCGCAGCCGTGGCCACGCGTGCAGCAGCGCCTCGTGCGTGATCTCCACGGTCGCGGCGTCGAGCGTGATCAGCCGGGCCTGCGTGAGGACCTCCAGCGCGCGTTCCGTGGCGGCGAGGTTCGTGCTGGCCTCGAGCAGGCTGCGGCGGCTCGACCGGCGGCGCGTGTCCTGGGTGTCGTCGCCGACCCTGACCAGGCGCAGGAGCAGCTGCCGCGCGGCGGCCTTCGCCGGTTCGTCGAGGTCGAACCAGGCGCGTTCGGCCGTGGTCGCGACGGCGCCCTGGATGCCGCCCGCCGCCCGGTACCCGGCGATGGTGAGGCGACCGGCCTGCCTGCGTTGCCACGTCACCAGCAGGGCGTGGCTGAGCAGGGGGAGCGCACCCGCGTCGTAGGCGTCCTTGCCGCGGCGGTTGTGCGCGCCCAGGTCGCGGAGCACGAGGTCGACGAGACCCGGTTCGAGCTGCAGCCCCGCGGCCTTGGCCGGGTTCGTCACGGCGTCGCGCACCTCGGTGGCCGACATCGACCCGAGCACCATCTGGCGGTTCTGCAACGCCTCGGCGAGCTCGGGGAAGTCGAGGCAGCGCGCGTAGAAGTCGGCCCGCACACCCAGCACGACCGCGGTCTTCTCCGCCGCCGCGTGCAGGGCGTGCACGAAGATCCGCAGCCGGTTCTCGTCACCGCCGAGCGTGAACGCCTCCTCGAACTGGTCGACGATGAGCACCCTGTCGCCCACCGCGATCTGCACCTCGTGGGCGAACTCGGCCGGCATTTCGCGGACGGCCGCCGTCTCCAGCACCGAAATCAGTTCGGGGACCTGGAGCGCGAGTTCCTTCAGCGGATCCGTGCCGGGAGAAATGACGACCGCGTCTTTGCTCAGACGCGGCAGCACGCCCGCTTTCATCAAACTCGACTTGCCCGCACCGGACGCGCCGACGAGCATCGTCATGCCGTTGTCGCCCAGCCGGGCGAGAAGAGCGCCGGTCGCTTTTTCCCGTCCGAAGAACCAGGTCGCGTCCTGCGGCCCGAATGCGCTCAAGCCCATGTACGGGCAGACGGCGTTGTCCTCCTGAGGAGGTGTTTCCGCGTCGGTGACGGGACTGGCCAGAGCTTCTTCCCAGAGCGTGCGCCACGAGTCCAGTTCGTACAGGCCGTCGATCGCCGGTTGGGGCTTTCTCTTGCGGGCTTCACCGACGAGGATCTCGAGAACGGCGCTCAGCCCGCTGAACCTGGCGGGGACGTTGCGCCCGCGCCGCCAGTCGCTGACCCGCTGGGCCGGCACCCGGACCAGCCGGCCCTGCTCGTCCGTCCGGCGGGCACGGGCCACCGACTCCGTGACCCGCTTCAGCGGCGGGTCACCTGCCTCCGCGTAGAGCAGCGCGAAGCGCTCCGCGAAGACGCCACGGGGTCCCAAACCGCCTCCACCTCGTCCGGACCGGAAAACGTGGACCGCCCGTCTGAGCTGCGGCGCACGCGCCGGACAGGCCGTCAGCAACCCACCCTAACGAGGTGGTCTGACAACCTCGACCCCACGTCCATCACGAGAACGGGAGACCGTCGCAGTGGTAGTGGCCAACTGGGGAATCGTGTCCACGGCTGAGGAGCGCTGGGGGTCTCCTCAGCCGTGGCCCGTGGGATCTCCGCTCAGCGAATGGCAAGGCGCGGCCTGCTAGGTCAGGCGGCCTTCCACAGATCGTCCGCTTCCGGTTGT
>JASLAV010001254.1 GCA_030146905.1 Lentzea sp.
CAGGTTACGGAAAGCCGGGTTGCTGCTGGAGCGCACCTGGTCCTCCTGGGGCGTTGCTTTACGCCGTCACGGGTACAACGAGCACGCTCGGTGCCAGGTTCCCCGTCGGTAAAGGCGACTTTACCCCCGACAACGATCACACGTGCGCAAATAGTCCGCCAACTCCAGAGCGTTATGAGACTGCGGCGTGTCGCCGCGTGTCTTGCGCAATCCTGGTAACCCGCGTCACATTCCAGTCACGTTCACACTCTCCGTGACGCCAGACTTCCCCCTCGTGGCGGCTTGTCCCCGGTGTGGGGGACCGACAAGCTCGCACGCGGGTATACACAGGTCAGAGGGGATCAAGATCCAAATGGGCTGGAAACGTCTGGCCGCCGTGGCGATGGTCTCGGGGCTCGCGCTCCTGACCGTTCCCGCGACGGCGACAGCAGTCGGCGTCAAGGGCATCGGCCACAACGCGTCAGGGCTCCAGCCCAACGCCACTCCTGGCAGCGAGTGGCACGGGTCCTACGTCTGGCAGGAGAAGCACGTGTGGTGCGTGCAGTACGCACTGCCCGCACCGGACAGCAACGTCGGCTACAAGGAAGGAGACGCGCTGCGCACCAAGGCGGGCAAGGACCTCGCCCCCGACGTCGCGGCGAACATCTCCTACCTGCTGCTGCGCTACTCCACGACGAAGTCGCCGGACGAGGCGGCGGCGCTCGCGCACCTCCTGCACAGCTGGACGTCCGCACCGGACGGACCGGTCCGCCTCGACACCACCGACCCGAAGTACCTCGCCTACGACGCGGCCTTCTACGCCGCGCGCCTGCCGCAGTCCGTCATGGACACCGCGGCGCGCATCAAGGCCGACGCCGAGGCCAACCGCGGCCCGTGGGCGCTCAGCGCCACCGCGCCGAAGGAGCCGCTGGTCATCGGCACCGAGTCCACCTGGACCGTGTCGCTGGTCAAGGCCAACGGCCAGGGCGTGCCCAACGGCACGATCGACTTCACGCTGACCGACGCGACGCTGCCCGACGGCGGCAAGACCGGCAAGGCCACCACGGGCGCCGACGGCAGCCCCGCCGCCATCAAGGTCGTCCCGACCGGCGAGAAGCCGTCGATCGCGGTCACCGCGGACTCCCCCGCCGACCGGCCGGTCGTGCACCAGCCGATCCAGACCGAGAACATGCAGCGCATGGTCACCACCGGCGGCGAGAAGAAGCTGAACGCGAACGCCAAGGGCCAGGCCAGGACCGCGCCGGGCGCCGTCAAGATCACGAAGATCGACTCCGAGACGAAGAAGTCCATCGCCGGTGTCGCGCTGCGCGTCACGGCGAAGGACCGGACGAGCCCCGCGCAGAAGCAGGACGACTCCCCGCTGGTCGGCACGGACGGCAAGCCGCTGGTGCTCCAGACGGGGCCCGACGGCACGGTCGAGGTCCCCGACCTGCGCACCCCGCAGGAGATCTGCCTCGTCGAGGTGGCCGCGCCCAAGGGGTACGAGGAGTTCTTCGACCCGAAGGCACCGCCTGCCGCGTGCGGCACGGTCGCGGCGGGTCAGACGCTCGCGCTGGAGATGGTGAACAAGCCGAACAAGCCCGTGGTGCCGAGCACGATCCCCGCCGGCACCGAGGGCCAGACGCCGGTCGCGACCGCGTCGTTCGACACGCAGCTGCGTCCCGGCCTGATGCTCGCGGTGGGTGGCCTGGTGCTGCTCGGTGCGGCGCTGGCAGGCTTCCTGGTGTGGCGCAGGCAGTGAGTTCCAGGGCGTTCCTGACCGGTGTGCTGGTGGCGGGGCTCGCCGCCGCCAGCGTGCTGGTCACCACGTCCGAGATCGAGGTCGTCGGCGGCCACGCGGTCGCCGACGAGATCCCCGTGGTCGGTCCGGGACCGGTCGGCGACAGCCTCAGCACCGGCCGCGGCGCCGACCTCACCGGGTTGATCGGCGGCGCGAACACGAACAACGCCAAGCCCGCCGACCCTCCCGCGCCACAGCAGCAACAACAGCAGCCCGCGCCGCCCAAGGCCGGTCCGGGCTCCGTGCGGCTGCCGGCGGGCGGCTCGGCCACGCTGGTGCGCAAAGAGGTCAAGGACGGCGTGCTGCCCGTGCCCGACGGCATCGGCGAGGCGACCTGGTGGGGCACCGAGCTCGCCGGTGCGGAGGGTGCGACGGTGCTGGCCGGTCACGTCGACTGGAAGGGCGCCAAGGGCCCCTTCGCGGAGCTGTGGCAGGCGCAGAACGGCCGTGAGGTCGTGATCGCCGACAGCGCCGGCAAGGAGTTCAGGTTCCGCATCAAGCAGATCGAGACCGTGCGCAAGGAAGAGCTCCCCGCGCGCGCCGTCGAGTTCTTCGGACCGCGCGGCCCGCACCGGCTCGTGCTCGTCACGTGCGGTGGCACGTGGGTCGGCGGCCAGCAGGGCTACGAGGCGAACCGGGTGGTGATCGCCGAACCGGTCGGGTGACGAAGCAACCCGATCGGGTGACAAGTCGTCTCCCTAAGTGTGAAACGGTGGGGATGGCTGACCACGGGCGTGGCGCTCGCGTTGGCCCTGGTGCTCGTGATGACTCTGGGACCGAACAAGGATCCGGAGAACCAGGCCGAATCCGGTCCACTGCCGATGGCGCCCCGGCTGCCGACGCCCAAGGACGCGGGCCCGACACCGACCGTGCCGGCCCCCACCCAGGAGCAGCTGCAGAAGCAGCCGTGGATGCACAAGCTCGCACCGGGTGAGAAGCCCCCGCAGTTCGTGCTCTTCTCGTTCGACGGCGCTGTGTCCAAGCAGCACTGGGACAAGGTCCTGCCGATCGCCAAGGCCAAGAACGCGCACGTCACGGGTCTGCTGTCCGGCGTGTACATGCTGGCGGACCAGGACAACGCGCAGTACCAGCCGCCGGCGGGGCTCAAGCGCGGCGTCTCCGACATCTCCTTCGGCGGCAGCAGGCAGGACGTCGCGGCGCGGATCGGCTACCTGAACCAGGTGATCGAGGCCGGCCACGAGATCGGCACCCACTACAACGGCCACTTCTGCTCCGGCGGCACCCAGCCGTCGGTCGACAAGTGGGACAACAAGGCGTGGAACCAGGAGCTCGACCAGTTCGAGCAGATCGTCGACAGGTCGCGTGCCGCGGGGCTGAACCTCCCGAAGGGTGCCGTCCGCGGTGGACGGACTCCGTGCTTGGAAGGCAACTGGGACGAGGCCTTCCCGGCGATGGCGGCGCACGGACTCGTCTACGACACCAGCAAGGTGGCGCTCGGCGTGCAGTGGCCGTCCATCCAAAACGGACTGTACGAGTTCCCGATGCCAGAGGTGAAGGTCCCGGCACTGGGCAAGCAGGTCGTCATGATGGACTTCAACCTCTGGTACTCGCTCAACGGCGCGAAGGACCAGCCAGAGCGCGCGGCCGACTTCGCCAACATCGTCTTCGACACCTACAAGTCGGTGCACCAGGCCGCGTTGAACAGCAACCGCGCGCCGATCGTGGTCGGCAACCACTTCAACGAGTGGAACGGGTCGGCGTTCTCCACGGCGATGGAGCAGTTCCTCGAGTACGTGTGCGACAAGCCGGAGACGGTGTGCGCCACCTACACCGAGGTGATCCAGTGGATGCAGCTGCAGGATCCGGCGGTGCTGGACCACCTCCGCCGGATGCCTGCTGCCCGCAACTGGTGACTCAGCCGTCGGTGGAGACGATCCTGTCGTCCTCGGCGCCGGGAGTGCCGTTGGCGTCCTGGTTCGAGGTGCCGAACCACAGCGTGCCGTCCGGCGCAGGAGCCACCGCCCGCACGCGGCCGTAGCCGGTGAACAACGCCTGCGGAGTGCCGAGCGACGTGCCGTCGACCGGGATCTTCCACACGCGCCTGCCGGTGACAGCGCCGACGTACAGCGCGTCCTTGTAGTAGCCGATGCCGGTCGGACCGGCCTGGCTGTTGGGCCACGACACCGCGGGGTTCGTCATCCCGGGCGTGGTGCAGTTGCCCTCGCAGGTCGGCCATCCGTAGTTCTTGCCGGCCTCGATGCGGTTGACCTCGTCGGTCCTGCTGTTGCCGAACTCCGTGGCGTAGGCGGTGTTGCCGACCCACGTGATGCCCTGGGCGTTGCGGTGGCCGATCGAGTAGACGACGCTGCCGTCGCGGGGGTTGCCCGCGGCGGGCCGACCGGTGGTGTCGAAGCGCAACACCTTGCCGCCCAGCGAGTTCCAGTTCTGCGCGGTGGCGGTGTTCTGGCCGTCACCGGTGGTGGCCCACAGGTACCCGTCAGGACCGAACTCCAGACCGCCGCCGTTGTGGTAGCGGTTCTTGGGGATCCCCGTGACGATCGGCTCCGGCGTTCCACCGATCCTCAGCTTCGCGACGCGGTTGTCGCTCGCCGTCGAGTAGTAGATGAACACGGAGTTGTCCGTCTCGAACTCCGGCGACACGGCGAGGCCCAGCAGGCCTCCCTCACCACCGGTCGACTGGGCCTGTTCCACCGTGTCCAGCTCGGTCACGGTCGTGCCCGTGATCTTCTTGATCTTGAAGGTGTCCCGTTCGGTGAAGACGCCACTGCCGTCCGGCAGGAACTCGATGTCCCACGGGATGTCGAGGTTCGTGGCGAGAGTCCGCTCGGCCAGGGCCGAGGGCCCGTCCTGCGCTGAGGCCGGCAGGACGCAGAGGGATGCGGCCACAGCAGTGCAGGCTGCCGTGGCTGCGATACGACGAGCACCCATGTGCTCTCCTTCGTTCCGCTCGTGATGGGCTTCGGCGGCGGAGTGGCAGCGCGTGGTTACCCAATCACACATCGCAGTAATCAGGAACTTTCATCCGATGTGTACCGCCGACATCGGGACAGCGGACGTCCAGACCTCCGCCGATCGGGTCTTCCACCCGATGATTACAGGCAACCTTGTATACAGTCTGGACCTTGACAGGCTGGAGGACCTACCGTGAGGTTCGCCGCCGCGCCCCCAACGGAAAGCGCCTCGTGCCCACCGCGGGCTCGCAGGCCGGACACCCGAGGAGTAGCGCATGAACGTTGCCGTCACCACCACCGAACCCAAGCTCCCCGAGGTCAAGCGCGAGTGGGTCAAGCCCGACTTCCGCGACTTCGAGACGCCGATGGAGGTCACCGCCTACGCGGCCCGCAGCTGACGCCGGCCTCCGCGCCGGGGTTCCCGCCTCCTGCGGGGAACCCCGGCTCCCCACGCGTGTTCCCGGCTGACCGAGGAGTTCCGATCTCATGACCGCCGTCGCCCCCGCGCAGTTCGTCGACGAGCTGCGCGCACTCGCACCTCGGTACTGGGACACCCACCCGTTCCACCTGCGCATGCACGCGGGCCGGCTGGGCAAGCACGAGTTGCAGGCGTGGGCCGCGAACCGCTGGTACTACCAGCGCTGCATCGCGCAGAAGGATGCGGCCATCCTCTCCAACTGCCCGTTGCCCGACATCCGCCGCCAGTGGCGCGAGCGGATCATCTGGCACGACGGCACGGCACCGGGCGAGGGTGGCGCGGAGAACTGGATCCGCCTCGCCGAGGCCGTGGGCCTGACCAGGGAGGAGGTGCTCGACGAACGGCACGTGCTGCCGGGCACGAAATTCGCCGTCGACGCCTACGTGAACTTCGCGCGCACCCAGCCGTGGGTCGTCGCGATCGCGTCCGGCCTGACCGAGATGTTCTCGGGTGCGTTGATGCGCAAGCGCTTGACGGCGTTGCGGGAGCAGTACCCCTGGATCGCCGAGGAGGGCTTCGCGTACTTCACCCACCGCATCCGGGCGGTCGCCGGTGAAGGACAGGCCACTTTGGACATCGTCGTGGAGCATTCCACGACCCGTGACCAACAACTGGCCGCTGTCGCCGCCCTGTCGTTCAAGTGCGACGTGCTGCGCGCCGTGCTGGACGCCGTCGACTACTACTCGGGCAAGGGAAAGCCGTGACGCCGGTCGTCGCGCTGGACGCCGTGCCGCGCATCCGGCGCGGGGTGAAGTGCACCTACGACCAGATCCGCTCCGCGCACGTCGTGCTGTTCCCCGAGGGCGTGCTGGTGCTGAACGAGACCGCAGCCTCCGTCGTGTCGCTGTGCGACGGGGCTCGTTCCGTCGGCGACATCGCGGTCGCCCTGGCCGGCGAGTACGACGGGGTCGAACCCGGAGACGTGGTCGAGCTGGTGGTCCGTCTCGTCGAACGGAGGGTGGTGGACGTCGATGGCTGAGGCTCCGTTCGGCCTGCTGGCCGAGCTGACGCACCGGTGCCCGTTGCAGTGCGGTTACTGCTCGAACCCCGTCGAGCTCGTGCGCAGGGACGCCGAGCTGACGACCGAGGACTGGCTGCGCGTGTTCGACCAGGCCAGGTCGCTGGGCGCGTTGCAGGTCCACCTGTCCGGCGGCGAACCGCTGCTGCGCCCCGACCTGCCGGAGCTGGCGGCGCACGCGAACAGCCTGGGCTGCTACGTCAACCTGGTCACGTCGGGGGTCGGTCTGTCCAGGGACAGGTTGCGGGACCTGGCTTCTCGCGGTGTCGACCACGTGCAGCTCTCCCTGCAGGACGCGACCCGCGCCGGCAACGACCGGATCGCGGGCATCAAGGCGTTCGACAGGAAGGTGGAGGCCGCCGGGTTCGTCCGCGACGAGGGCCTGCCGCTGACCGTGAACACCGTGCTGCACCGGCAGAACCTCGACAACGTCGCCGGGATCATCGCGATGGCGGAGGAGATGGGCGCCGAGCGCCTGGAGCTCGCCAACACCCAGTACTACGGCTGGGCGCTGCGCAACCGGGCGGTCCTGCTGCCCACACGGGAGCAGCTCGCCGCCGCCGACCCGGTCGTGACCGCCGCGCAGGAGCGCCTGCGGGGACGGATGGAGATCGTCTACGTCATCGCCGACTACCACGAGGCCCACCCGAAGCCGTGCATGTACGGGTGGGGTGCGCGGCAGCTGACCGTGGCGCCGAACGGCGACGTCCTCCCCTGCCCCGCCGCGACGGTGATCTCGACGCTGGAGATCGAGAACGTGCGCGACTCGTCGTTGCACGACATCTGGCACTCGTCGCCGTCGTTCAACGCCTTCCGCGGCTTCGGGTGGATGGAGGAGCCCTGCCGTTCGTGCCCGCGCAAGGAGATCGACTTCGGCGGCTGCCGCTGCCAGGCCTTCCAGCTGACCGGGAACGCCGCCGCCACCGACCCCGTCTGCTCGCTGTCGCCGTCGCGGTCCACAGTGGACGGTATTTTGGCGGCCGAGATGGCGCCCGCCGAAGTTCCCGCGATGGCGATGAGGAAGATGCGGTGAAGGCGGTTCTGCTCGGCACGGCGGCCGGTGGTGGTTTCCCGCAGTGGAACTGCGCGTGTGCGTTGTGCGTGCGGGCCCGTGCCGGTTCGTTGCCGCCGCGTTCCCAGGACTGCCTGGCGATCAGCGGCAACGGCACCGACTGGTGGCTCGTCAACGCCTCGCCGGACATCCGCACGCAGATCGCGTCCTGCTCCTTCCTGAACCCCGGGCCCGGTCCGCGCGACACCCCGTTGCGCGGAGCCCTGTTCACCGACGCCGAGCTCGACCACACGCTGGGCCTGCTGACACTGCGAGGCGGTGCGGGCTTGACGGTGAGGGCACCGGAAACGGTCCTGCACGCGTTGAAGGACCAGTTCGACCTGCGCACCGTGATCGACGGCTACGCCCCGCTGGAGTGGCGTCAGGTGGAGCAGTCGTTCGAGATCGCCGGTCTGCGCGTGTCGGCGATCCCGATCAGCGGCAAGCGCCCCAAGTACGCCCGCTCGTCCACTGTGGACGGAACATGGGTGGTGGCGTACTCCTTCGAGGACCTGGTCTCCGGCGGTGTGCTGGTCTACGCCCCCTGCCTGGCTTCGTGGCCGGACGGTTTCGACGAGGTCGTCTCCGGCGCCGGCTGCCTGGTGCTCGACGGCACCTTCCACGCGGCGTCCGAGATGGGCTCTGCCACCGGCAGCGCGTCCGGCCAGGCCGCGATGGGCCACCTGCCGATCACGGAGAGCCTGCCCCTGCTGCGGCGCTTTCCCTGCGTCCGGCGCATCTACACGCACCTCAACAACACCAACCCGGTGCTCGATCCGTCGTCGCCGGAGTCGGCGGCACTGCGCGCGGCGGGAGTCGAGGTGCCCTTGGACGGCACGGTGATCGAGCTGTAGATCGGCCACAATCACCGGATGTCCTACGTGATCGGTGGCCGACCTCTCGCCGCGCGGCTGGTCGCGGAGATGCCGTCGTTCGTGCGGCGGGTGATCGCGTCGCTGGTCGAACGCGTCCCCAGCTACGCCCAGCTGCCGGCGGAGGAGCTCGACGGCGACATCTACCGCGTCACCGAGCACACGCTGCGCGCCTTCGCCGCCGTGCTCGCCTCCGGTGAGCTGCCTGCCGACGACGACCTGCGGTTCCTGCGCGAGTCGGCGGCGCGGCGGGCCGAGGAGGGCGTGCCGATCGACGTGGTGCTGACGGCGTACCACGTGGGCATTCAGGTCGTGTGGGAGACGCTGGTGCCGGAGGCGCGCCCCGAGGAGGTGCGCGACGTGCTGGCGTTGAACGCCTTGGTCATGCGCTACCTGCAGCTCGTGACACCGGTGGTGAGCGCCGGGTACCTCGACGAGCGGCAGGCCATGTTCGACTTCGAGCGGTCGGCGCGTGCCGAGCTGCTCTCCGGAACCCGTGAAGCGCGAGGGCCGCACGTCGTGCTGGCGTTGCACGTGCCGCCGCATCCCGACGAACTGCTGGCCGGCGTGGACGCGTCCGTCGCTGCCCGGCGCAAGCTGCGGCGGCTGCGGGCCGAGCTGGAACGGCACAGCCGTGAGCCGGTGCTGTCGTCCCTGACCTCGGACGGCGGCATCGCGCTGCTGCCCGGTGAGGACCTGCCGCTCGAACGGATCGTGTCCGACGTGTCGCGGGCGTCCGGCGTGCCTCTGACGGTGGCGGCGGTCGCGGCACCTCCCACCGGCGTCGCGGCCGCCGCCGGGCTGGCGCGTGAGGTCCTCGCCGTCGCGATGAGGTCGGGGCCGGGGTTGTACCGGCTGTCCGACGTGCTGCTGGAGTACCAGTTGTCACGGCCCAGCGCGGCGCTGGAGCCGCTGGCCGGGATCGTGGCGCCGTTGACGGACGAGCTGGTGCAGACGCTGGAGGTGTACCTCCGGCGCGGGTCCCGGCGGCCCGCCGCGTCCGAGCTGCACGTGCACCCGAACACGGTGGACTACCGGTTGCGGCGGGTCGCGGAGCTGACCGGGCTGGACCCGACGCGGATCGAGCACGTCACGCTGCTGACGGCTGCCCTTGCCGCGCGGCGCGCGCGACCGTAGCGCCGAAAGCGGCCATGCCGGCGGCGTTGGGGTGCAGCGGCGCGGCGACCGTCGTCGGGACGAGGCCCTCCAGGTACCGGTCGGCGGGTGCGGCGCAGATGTCGTGCCCGGCCGTCACCGCGGCGAAGTCCACGAACACCGCCCCGCGCTTCGCGGCCTCGGCCTTCGCGGTCGCGCTGATCCGGTTCATCACGCTCTGCAGGTAGTCGCCGTCACGGCCCCACACCGGCTGGTGCGGGTAGCAGCCACCGGGCCGGATGTACGTGCCGTAACCGGTGACCAGAACCTTCGCCTGCGGCGACCGGCGCTTGATCTCGTCGAGCGCGGCGCCCAACTCCGGCGCCCACGCGTCGACGGCCGCGGCGAGCTGGTCGGTGCCACCGGCCGTGTAGCGGTCCGCGCACGACAGGCCCACCGGCTCCGGCAGGAGGTTGATGCAGCTCAACGCCGTCTGGAACAGGCCGATGTCGTTGGCCCCGATCGTCAGCGACACCAGGTCGGTGGTCGGCTCCAGCGCGTCGAACTGCGGCGCGACGAGGCCGAACTGGCGGCCGGCGAAGTCGTCGGTCTTCGCCCCGGAGCACGTGACGTCCGTGAGCCGCGCGCCGAGGGCCTCCGCCGCCACCCGCGGGTAGTCGCGGTCGCTGCGCAGGCACCACAGCGCCGGGTCCTGGTTCGGGATCAGCGGCCCGGCCGCCGCCGAGTCGCCCAGAGCCACGTAGTCGAGCGCGTCCGCCTGTGCGGCGGTTGTTCCGGCGGCCAACGTCGCCACGAGCGCCAGCCCGGCCACGATTCGCATCCCGATCCTCCAACGTCGTCGTCAGGTCAGCTCATCGTGGTGGCTCTCGTCACGTGCGGGGGTGGGACGTCGCCCAGAGTCATCCGGTCGTGTTTGTGACCGATCACAATGGCCCCGTGACTCCCGGGGATCTCCTGACACTGGCCACCCAGTCCTGTGTGGACGCCGCGAAGCTGTTGCGCGGCCTGCACGTGGACGTCTCGGCGAAGGGCGCGTTCGACCAGGTCAGCACGGCCGATCTGGAGGTCGAGAGGTTCCTGCGGACCAGCCTGACCACGGGCGCGCCCGGATCCGCCGTCGTCGGCGAGGAACTGGGCAGTGCCTCCGCCCACGTCACCTGGTACGTCGACCCGATCGACGGCACCCGCAACTTCGTGCGCGGCATCCCGTTGTCGTGCATCTCGGTGGCCGCGGCCGTCGACGGCGAACTGGTGGCGGGCTGCGTGCTGGACCCGTTCCGCGACGAGCTCTTCACGGCGGCGGAGGGCGTGCCGTTCGAGGTCCGCTCGACCGGACTGACGATCAAGCCGGGCGTGAGCCCCCGCCCGTTGGTGCTCACCGACATCCCGCTGCCCGGCAGCCCGTACCAGGGCGAGGTGGAGCTGCTGGGCGATCTCCTGGCCGTCGCCGACGTCCG
>JASLAV010000003.1 GCA_030146905.1 Lentzea sp.
GAGTTCGGTGCGCAGGCGCCGCTGGGCCGTGCCGCGCAACCCGCCGAACTGGCACCCGCCTACGTCTTCTTCGCCTCGCAGGAGTCCAGCTACATCACCGGCGAGGTCCTCGGCGTCACCGGCGGCCAGTTCCTCACCTGATCGGGTCAGCGCAGAACAGGTTCGCGAGCCCGCTCGTGACGGATGATCTGC
The DNA here is from genome assembly GCA_030146905.1 of Lentzea sp. The sequence continues at coordinate 193 of JASLAV010000003.1, forward strand.
ACCGGCACCGCGAGCTCCTCTTCGGGAGTTTCCTCGGGAAGAGGTTGCAGCAGCGACTCGACGTCGGCCAGAAGTGCCTGTGCCGCGCGGAGTTCCCCCGCGACGCGGTCGCGCTGCCGGTGCAGCTCGTCGATCCGCGCCTGAGCACGCCGCTGCCGTTCCGCCAGTGCGCGCATCGCTTCCGCCCGGCGCTGTGCCATGGCCTGCTCGAAGTCCGACTCGACCTGCCGGCGCAACCGGGCGGCCTGCTCGTCGAGCTCGCGGCGGCGGCGTTCGGCCTGCCGGGTCGTCGCCGCGATCTGGGTGTGCGCACGCTCCATCAGCTCGCGGTGCTCGGTCTCCATCTGCGCGCGCCGCCGGTCGAGCTCGGACACGAGCTGTTCGGCCCGCTGCCGCAACCGTTCCGCGGCCCGCTCGGCGTTCGCCCAGTGCTGTTCGGCGGCGCCGCGCGCACGGGTGGTGATCTCCTCCGCTTCGGCGTGGGCGAGCTCCACCATGCGACGCAGGCGGTCGCCGAGCGCGTCCCGGTCGATCGGGGTGCCGCAGATCCGGTCGACGCGTGCGCGCAGTTCCGCGTTGTGCGTGCGGGCCTCTTCCAGTTGCCTGGCAAGGGACTCCGCGTGTGCGAGGGCCGCGTCGCGGTCGGCGGCGAGCAGCCTCAGCTCGTCCTCGGCCCCTCGCACGTAGTCCTGGACCTGGTCGCGGTCGTAACCGCGCCACCGCAGGTCGAAGTCGGTACGCAGCGGCAACAACTCCACTCCTGCTCTCCCCTCCCGTCACCGGTGCGGCGACGCCACCGATCGCGGCCGTGCCCGCATCCGTTGGCGTCAGATGTCATTTGCTGTTGATGGCGATGCGGCGCGGCTTCGCCGCCTCGGCCTTGGGAACGCGAACAGTGAGCACGCCGTCGGCCAGATCGGCTCGGACCTCGTCCGCGTCCACGTCGCGCGGCAACGCCACCTGGTAGGAGAACCGCCCGATGCGGCGGGTGCGGTGGCGGAACAGTCCCTGCCGCTCCTTCGCCCTGACCTCACCGCTGATGGACAGCTCACCGCCGGCGAGGTGGACGACGATGTCGTCACGCCGCACGCCGGGCAGCTCGACCTCGACCAGGTAGGCCTCGCCGGTCTCGGTCACGTCGGCCAGCGGTGCCCACGCCCGCACGCCGTCACCGACGGACCCGGCCACCGAGTCCACCAGCCTTCCCAGCCGGCCGCAGAGGTCCTCGAACTCGCGGAACGGATCCCACCGGCCGAGTGGGCCGGACGATCGCACAGCAGGCAACGCCATGGCTTCACACCTCCCGTGAGAGCCGGAACGAATTCCCGTCTTCCTAGACGAAGCCGCGCTCGTCCTTGTTCCCGGACACGAACCACCTGGAGCCGAACCTCCGCGTGATCCGCGCCACCGGACGGATTCCGCGCAATCGCGAGCCGGTTGTCCCCACGCCACGGTGACGGGCGTCGGAACACGTCCGTGGAGGCATCGTTTGTGAGCCATGGGGCCGGGTAGCGAGCAACGTGACTGATGAACCTCCTCTCAACGACTACGACCAGCTCCCGCTCGGCGACCTGCAGCACCGCATCCGGTCTCTGAGCGAGGACGAGCTCGGCCGCGGCGCCGAACCGGCACCGGGTGACCAGCGCAACGCCCCCGGTCAGCGGTGCGGCGGGCGGGTCCTCCGTCTCGCCCGAACACTCGTCAGCCGGCAACACGCCGCTGCGGCACGGCGTCTACCAGCAGACGCCGGCACGTGGACGCGGCTAGTCCTGACGGCCGAACCGAAGAACCAGCCCTGGTGTCCACTGCGGACACGAACGCCGCCACCGGCCCGCTGTGAGCTCTCCTGTCACAGCGGGCCGTCGTGCAGCGGTGTCACGGTGGCGTCCGGCTGCTCGGGCAGGCGCACCAGGGGTTGCAGGGGCAACGCCACGTTGCCGTCCGCCGTGGTTTCGATGTGCTGCAGCATGATCCCTTCGCGCAACGCCCACGGGCAGATGCGCAGGCGTGCCACACCGAGCGCGGTCATGGTGGTGTGCGCGACGATGGCGCCGGCGAGGATCTGCTTGGCCCTGGGCTGGGAGACCCCGCGCAGCCGTCCCCGCTGCGCGGCCGACATCCTCGCCAGCCTCGGGATCCAGACGCGGACGTCGTCCGCCGTGAGCTCACGGCGGACGAACGGCCCGTCGCGCTGAGGTGCCGCGCCCGCGAGCCGGGCGAGCTGTTTGAACGTCTTCGAGGTCGCCACGACCTTGCGCGGCATGCTCTCCCACCGCAGCCGGTCGACCACCTCGCCGAGGGTGTCCCGCACGTACCGGCGCAGCGCCTTGATCTCGTCCCGCTGCGGCGGGTCGTGTTCGAGGAACGCGCGGGTCAACCGACCGGCGCCCAGCGGCAGCGACAACGCGAGCTCCGGGTCGGCGTCGCGGCCGAGCGCGATCTCCATCGAACCGCCGCCGATGTCGAGCAGCAGCAGCCGCCCTGCGGACCAGCCGTACCAGCGGTGCGCTGCCAGGTACGTCAGCCGTGCTTCCTCCTCGCCCGCCAGGAACTGCGGGCGGATGCCGACGACGCGCTGGATGTGGTCGACGATCTCCTCGCGGTTCGTCGCGTCCCGCACCGCCGACGTGGCGAACGGGTACAGCTGGTCGACACCGTGCCGGCGTGCGGCCGCCACCGCGGCCGCGACGGCCGCCGCGACCCGTTCCACGCCCTCCGCGCTGACCGAGCCGTCCGGCTCGATCTCCTCGCCCAGCAGCGTCGGTGACTTCACCGAGTGCGCGGGCAGCGGCGGCGCTCCCGGCCGCACGTCCATGATCTGCAGCTGCGCCGAGTTCGACCCTATGTCCAGCACACCAAGACGCATGGGAGGCGCATACCCGCCGCGGGACGGGCCAACCGCTCCCCTCCCCTGCCGCCCGGCGGCGCCGCGGGGTCAGGTGCTGCCGTGGCAGCGGTCGTGACCAGGCATGCGGCCGTCGGTGTGAGCGGTCGCGGTCCTCGGCACCGGCGCCGTTCAATCCTCCATCCGTGTCAGGCCGCACCCAGGATGAGGTCCGCGGTCAGCCGTCCCCGGCGGAAGGGGAAGGTGTGGGCGCCCGGCACGGTCGTCGACCGCCCGTCCGGTGCCGCCGCGGTGAGCCGGTCGAGCCACGGCCGGGGTGCGAAGGCGTCGTGCTCCCCGCGGGCGAGGAGGACGGGGCACCGGACACCGGTGATGACCCGCTCGGGTTCGTCGCGCTGCGCGGAGCGGATGAACCGCGTCAACGCGCTGGGGCCTCCGCGCAGGTAGTAGGGCGCGGTGGCCGGGAGAAGACCTGGTGGCTCGTGGCGGGAGTTGCGGACGAAGGCACGCGCCAGCCCGCCCAGGACGCGGTTCTCCGGCGGGAAGGTCGGTCCCAGCAGGACCAGTGCGCTGACGCGGTCCGGGTGTGCGGCGGCGACGTGCAGCGCCGCCTGCGCGCCCGTGGAATGCCCCGCCAGCACGACGGGACGGTCGGCGACCCGCGCCAGCCACGCCGACACCGTCTCGGCGATCGCGGGCACCTCCGGCGGGCAGGCTCGTGGGCCTCGACGTCCGAAGCCGGGCACGTCCAGCAGGAACGTCCTCGCGTCGGCGGCACACGCGTCCACCGCGTCCATCAGGTAGCCCAGCGCCCCCAGGCCGGGCACGACGGCCACCAGCGGGCCCGAGGCGTGCTCGCGGCCCGCCTCCAGGCTCCGCACCCGCCTGCCCGCCACCTCGTCCCACCGCTCGTGGAGTGGTCGTCGCGGGTCGTGCAGCATGCGGTCCCCTTCCTCCTGGGCGTGGTCCGGCAGAGGACTACCGCCCGTACGGCCGGGAGAAACGCGACCGCCGGGCAGATGGGCCGTTCAGAGCAACGTGGGCAGGTAGGCGGGTGCCCGCCGCACCGGTGCCGCCTGTTCGAAGGCCGCCGCGAACCCCAGGACCGCCGCGTCCGACCCGTGGCCGCCGATGAACGACATGCCGATCGGCAACGGCCCCGCGAACCCCGCGGGAACCGTGGCGGTCGGGTACCCCGCGACCGCGGCGGGTGTGGAGGTGCCCGGTCCCGCGGACTCGCTGATGGCGGCGGCACGGGCGGGGCCGTTGGTGGGCGCCATGATCACGTCCAGGCGGTGCGCCGCCAGGACCTCGTCGATCGCCCGCCGCGCCAGGCCGGTCGCCGTGCTGCGCTGCTCCAGATAGGCGGGATCGGTGATCGGCGGCGCCTTCTCGGCGTCGTGGAAACGCTCCTGCCCGAACGCGCCCAGCTCGACCGGGTCCGCCTCGTTGAACTCGATCAGCTCGCGCAGCGTCCGCGGCGCGCCGGGCCGGGTGCGGAGGTACTCCTCCAGGTCGTGCTTGAACTCGGTGAGCAGCGCGGACCGCTCGGCGGCGTCGATCCGGTCGAGACCGGTCAGTTCGACGTCCACCACCACGGCACCGCAACGGCGCAGGAGCTCCACCGCCGACTCCACGACCTGGTCGGTCTCGGCGCCGAAGCTCGCCTGCCTCCACACGCCCACGCGCGCGCCCGCCAGCGTGACGGGCGTGAGCGGGTGGTCAGCGTCGCGGCCTTCCAGGACCGCCGTCAGGATCGCGGCGTCCACGACGTGCCGCGCCAGGGGGCCCGGCGTGTCCTGCCTGGCCGAGATCGGCACGATCCCGGTCCCGCTGATCCTGCCGAGGGTGGGCTTGAACCCGACGACCCCCGCGTGGCCGGCGGGGCACACGATCGAGCCGTTGGTCTCGGTGCCGACGGCGACCTGGGCCAGTGACGCCGCCACCGCCACGGCCGAGCCCGTCGACGAGCCGCTCGGGTTGTGGTCCAGCACGTGCGGGTTGGCGGTCTGCCCGCCCACCGCCGACCAGCCGGACACCGCCCACGGGGAGCGGAAGTTCCCCCACTCCGACATGGTCGTCTTGCCCAGGACGACGGCCCCCGCCGCGCGGAGGTGCGCGACGAGCCCGGCGTCGTGGCGCGGCGGCACGGCCAGCGCACGGGACCCGGCCGTGGTCGCCAGGCCCGCGGTGTCGATGTTGTCCTTGACCAGCACGGGGATGCCGTCCATCACCCCGCGCGACTGGCCGCCCGCCCGCCGCAGGTCGCTCTCCTCCGCCTGCCGCAGCGCCGTCGGATCGACGGCGAGCACCGACCGCAGCAGCGGGTCCACCTCGGCGATGCGGCGCAGGTAGGCGCGGGTGAGCTCGGCCGAGGTGAGCGTGCCGGTCGCCATCCGGTGGGCGAGCAGGGGGATCGTGGCCAGGTCGAGGTCCAGGTCCGGGCCCGTGCCGAGACCGGCGTCGTTCGCCGGTTCGCCGGCTGCCAGGAGCTGCATGTAGACATTGCCGGGCCTGTGGGCGGCACGCGTCAAGCCGCACGCGGCGATGACAAACGTGCGTTTGCTCACACCGAGGTCGTGAGCATCACGAATGATCGTTCGCAAACGGGGTATTCGGCTGTCACCTGTCAGCCCGAACGGTCCGAGGAGGCACCGTGTGCGGAATCGCCGGTGAGGTGGCGACTGATCAGGCCGATGGCCCTGACCTCGGCGCAGTGGAGCGCATGACGCGGTCCATGTGGTCGCGGGGTCCGGACGGCGCCGGCCACTGGTCGGAGGGGCGGGTCGCGCTCGGGCACCGAAGACTGTCGATCATCGACCTGTCCGGCACCGGGACGCAGCCCATGGTCGACGACGAGCTCGGGCTCGCGATCGCGTTCAACGGGTGCATCTACAACTACAAGGAACTGCGCGCGGAACTGTCCGACCAGTACCGCTTCACGTCCACGAGCGACACCGAGGTGGTGCTGAAGGCCTACGACCGCTGGGGTGAGCGGTTCGTCGACCACCTGGTCGGCATGTTCGCGATCGCCCTGGTCGACCGGCGGCGCGACCGCGTCCTGCTGGTCAGGGACCGGCTGGGCATCAAGCCCCTCTACGTGGCCGAGGTGCGCGGGCGGACGCGGTTCGCCTCCACCCTGCCCGCGCTGCTCGCCGGCGGCGGCGTCGACACCGAGATCGACCCCGTCGGCCTGCACCACTACCTGACCTGGCACTCCATCGTCCCCGCGCCGCGCACGGTCCTGCGCGGCGTGCGCAAGCTGCCACCCGCCACCGTCCGCGTCCTCGAACCAGGCCGTGCGCCGCGCGACCACGTCTACTGGCAGCCGTCGTACACGCGGCGCCGGGAGCACGCGGAGTGGACGGCGCAGGACTGGCAGGACGCGGTGCAGGAGGCGTTGCGCGTCGCGGTGCGGCGTCGCACGGTGTCCGACGTCGAAGTCGGCGTGCTGCTCTCCGGCGGGCTGGACTCGAGCCTGCTGGTCGCACTGCTGGCCGAGGAGGGGCAGCGGCCCAGCACGTTCAGCATCGGCTTCACCAGCCGCGACGGCGTGGAGGGTGACGAGTTCGTCTACTCCGACGCCGTGGCGCAGAAGTTCGGCACCGACCACCACCAGCTGCACATCGACGACGCGGAGATCGCCTCGGCGGTCCGGCACGCCGTCGGGTCGATGAGCGAGCCGATGGGCAGCCACGACGTCACGGCGTTCCACCTCGTCTGCCGCGAGGTGTCACGTCACGTCAAGGTCGTGCAGTGCGGCCAGGGCGCCGACGAGGTGTTCGCCGGCTACCGCTACCACCGGCCGGCGGCCGGCGCCGCACTGCACGTGGCGCCGGAGGTGTTCCGCGACGCGTTCCACGACCTCGCCCACGACGAGCTCGCACAGCTCGTCGAAGCGGACCGGCTGCCCGGCCACGACGTGAGCGGCGAGCTGATCACCCGGCACCTCACCGCCCGCGACGCGGAGACGGCGCTGGACGCCGTGCTCAGGACCGACACCCACCTGCTGATGCCCGACGACCCGGTCAAGCGGGTGGACAACATGGCGATGGCCTGGGGTGTCGAGGCGCGGGTGCCGTTCCTCGACCAGGACCTGGTGGAGCTGGTCGCGGCGTGTCCTCCCGAGCTGAAGTCGGCCCAGGGCGGCAAGGGGATCCTCAAGGACATCGGGCGCGACGTGCTGCCGCTCGACGTGGTCGACCGCAAGAAGGGCTACTTCCCGGTCCCCGCGCTGACCCGCCTCGACGGCGAGGTCCTCGACCTGCTCCGCTCGGCCCTCTGCTCCCCCACCGCCCGCGGTCGCGGTCTGCTGCGCCCCGGCCACGTCGACGCGCTGCTCGCCGACCCGAACGGCCAGGCCACGAAGACCGGCGGGAACGCGCTCTGGCACCTCGGCGTGCTCGAGATGTGGTTGCAGCAGCACGGCATCGGCTGATCGCCGCTCCTGCAACGGCCGGATCTCCGGCCGTTGCAGGAGGAACACCCGGGCACAACGTCACGGGCGCGCTCGGTCAACGCCTTCCGGCATCGCCTCGCGGGCACATCGCTGCGGGAGAAGCCCGCCTCGCCCGCCGTCCGCACCACGTGACGAGCGGTCCGGCGCGCCGGCGTCGAGCAGGCCGAGCAACGACTCCACCCCACCGCGGCCGAACACGCGACGCTGACGATCAGCGCCGCATCCCCTGCGGCGCAAGAACTCCAGACCGTGCTCCACAGTGGACAGATCACCGTTGGCGTCGAGCACCGGCAGCAGGCGGCCCACCAGATCGGCCAGCAACCGCCGCACCGGCAGCACCCGGCCCAACAGCGGGTCCCAGACGCGGCCCGTGACCCCGTCCCTGGCCGCACGCCAGCAGGACTGGCGCAGCACCTCGGCGGGAACGGGAACGGCCGGCACACCGCGCTGGACGTCCACCACCGCCGTGGCGACCAGAGCCCGCACGAGCGCCGCCAGCAGCACCGCGTCGCCCGCGTCCGGGGTGACGTCCGCGACGCGCACCTCCACCGTCGGCAGATGTGCGGACGGCCGGACGTCCCAGTACATCATGTGCCGGTCCAGCGCCGTGCCCGCGTCGATCACGGTGTCGCACACGGACTCGTAGTGCTGCCAGGAGGTGAAGTACGGCGGCGGGCCCGAGACCGGCCACCGCGACCACACCATCGACCGCCAGCTCGCGAAGCCGGTGTCCCTGCCGCGGGAGAAGGCCGAGTTCGCCGTGATCGCGTTCAGCACGGGCAGCCACGGCCGCACGTGGTTGCAGACCTGCACCGCGGTCTCCTCGTCCGGCACGGCGACGTGCACGTGACACCCGCAGATCAGCTGCTGCGCGGCCAGCGCCCCGAACTCGCGGGCCAGCTGCCGGTACCGCAGGCTGTCCGTGATCACGCCCGTCACCTCGCCCAGCGGTGGCGCACCCACCGCGAGGGCACGGCATCCGGCCGCACGCGCGGCACCCGCGACCGCGCGGCGCGAGCCGAGCAGCTCACGCCGCACCTGCTCGGCGTCGCCGCACACCGGGGTGTTCGTCTCCACCTGCGCTCTGGTCAGCTCGTAGGCCAGGTCGAGCCCGAACAGCTCGCGCGCGGCCGCGACGACCTCGTCCGACCGGTTCACCGGCGACCCGGTCACCGGGTCGACCAGGAGGAACTCCTCCTCCACACCGACGGTCGGACTCCAGACGTCGTTCGAACGTGCTCGTTCCACGCTTCACCGCCCTGCTCATAGCGCCTGCGTCACCGAGGTTGTTCCGGCGCCTGCTTCACCGGCGGGTGCGTCCGATCGTCGTCACGAGCGGGCACGGGCCGAATACCCGGATGGAGCAGCGCAAAACGCTGAACGGCGCCACCACCGGAGAGTGGAAGCGTTTACCCGCCCGGGGTGGGGCAACCCACCCGGCATGTCCGATGAGCTGCCTTTCGAAGTTCCGCGAGGCCGTCTGTCCCCTGAGGACCTCGTCGGCATCGCACGAGCCGTCGCCGCCCGGCCCGAGCTGTGGGAGCGCGACCTGGACCAGACCACCGAAGAACGCGCCTACACCGACGTGTTCACCAACGAGCACCTCGGTGTGTGGGCGATCTCGTGGATGGCCGACGGGCACGACACCGGGTTCCACGACCACGACCG
>JASLAV010000020.1 GCA_030146905.1 Lentzea sp.
GCAACCGCGCGGTGCCGGTCTTGAGCAGCACGTCGGTCGCCCGCTGCAACGGCACCGGCAGGTCGAACTGGCCGATCTTCGGCGGCGGGGTCGCGAGCGTCGGCGTCAGCAGCAGGTCGTAGGACTCGAAGAAGACGCTCAACCGGCGGGTGTGCTCGTGCCGCCTGTGCACGGCGTCCACGTAGTCGACGCTGCTCGTGGTCCGGCCCAGCGCCGCCATGAGCAGCGTGTCGCGTTCGAACGCGGCGTCCGGCGCACCGGTCAGGCGCTTGGCGTTGGCGACCGTCCACGCGAGGTTCACGAACCACGTCAGCAGGAAGTCCTTGGCGAGCACGGCGTCGTCGAACGGCGCCCGCGGCAGCTCCTCGACGTGGTGGCCGAGATCGGTGAGCACGCGGACGGCGGACTCGACCGCCCTGAACGCCTCGGGGTCGGGGTCCGGGTTGATCGCCGACGGCACCCGCACGCCGATCCTCAGCTTGCCGGGCGGCTTGCCGACGCACGACAGGAACGACTCCGGCGGCATCGCGGGCGAGTACGGCCCGGACGCCTCGCCACCGCAGATGACGTCGAACATCGCGGCGGTGTCGCGCACGGTCCGCGACACCACGCCCTGCACCGCCGCGCCGTGCATCATCTCGGCGGTCTCCGGCCCGAACGGCGTGAGCCCGCGTCCCGGCTTCAGCCCGACGAGCCCGCAGCACGCCGCGGGGATCCGGATCGAGCCACCACCGTCGTTCGCGCCGGCGCACGGCACGATCCCGGCGGCCACCGCGGCCGCGCTCCCGCCGGACGACCCGCCGGGAGTCCGTTCCAGGTCCCACGGGTTGCGCGCGGGGCCCCACGCCGCCGGCTCGCTGATCGCCTTGGCGCCGAACTCCGGCAGGTTGGTCTTGCCGAAGATCACGAGCCCAGCGTCGATCCACCGCTGGACCACGGTGGCGTGCTGGGTGGCCTTGACCGACTTGAGCGACCGCGAGCCGCTCGACGTGGGCAGGCCCGCGTAGTCCTGGCCGAGGTCCTTGATCAGGAACGGCACCCCGGCGAACGGGCCGGTGAGGTCGCCGGAGGGCTCGGCGGGGACGTCGCGGACGATCGCGTTCAGCTTCGGGTTCACCGCCGCGGCGCGGTCCCGCGCCACCGCGAGGAGTTCGGCCGCGGACACCTGCCCGTCCGCGACGAGCCGGGCCAGGCCGATCGCGTCGTACTTCCGGTACTCGTCGAAGTCCACGTGATCACGGTAGCTGTTGGGCGACCTCGAAGACGGTGTCGCGCACGACCGCCGGGCTCTCCAGCTGGACGAGGTGCCCGGCCTCCTCGACGACGACCACCTTCCCCCGCGGGACGGCGGCCATCAGGTCGGCCGCCCAGCGGTTGAGCATCGGCCGCCACTCGGTCGTCCCGCGCTCGGCCCGTCCCGCCTGCAGGCAGACCACCGGCACGTCCGGCGTGCCCGCGGCCTGCAACCGGCAGGGCGGCCTGGATCTGCCGCGCCTCCCTGGCGCCCATCCGCATCGCCGCCGCGCAGGCGAAGTCGCGGATCATGATCGCCGCGTCCGCAGCGGAGATCTCCGGCGAGAAGCGGTTGCCGACCGTCATCCGCCTGATCAGCCCCTTGCCGCCGAGCCGCGCCGCCAGTGCCAGCACCGCGAAGTAGCGGGCCGCGACCTGGGCGTTCCTCGTGGCCATGACCTCGGCCAGGGTCGCGTCGACGAACACCATCCCGCCGACGCGCGCGGGATGCCGGTCGGCGAACAACCGGATGATCGGCCCGCCCCAGCTGTGGGCGACGAGGACCACCGGCTCCCGCTCTCCCAGAGCGTCGAGCAGCGCGGTGAGGTCGCCGACGATCCGGTCGAGCGTGCGGTCCTGCGGATCGGCGTCGCTGCCGTCGCAGCCCGCGCGGTCGTAGGACAGCGTGCGGTAGCGGGCGCTCACCTCGCGCTGGGTGTGCCCCACGACGCCGCGGGCGCGCTCATGCCCGCCTCGAAGACGACCAGCGGTCCGGGGCCCTCGCCCGCCACGACGGCGCGGATCGCCCGGCCGTCCGGCAGGGTGACGACCTTCTCCGTGAGGCCGTGGCCGGGGTCGAGCGTCACCGGCTCTCCTCCTGGCAGTCGACGAGGGTCCCCAGCGCTTCCCGCGCGGCCGCCACGCCAGTCTCGAAGGCCGCCTTCAGCACGTCAGGGCCCCGTTCGGTGCGGCCGATCTGCGCGCTGCCCAGCGGCGGGCGGATCTGCAGGCAGGCGGGGTGCGACTGCAGAGCCGCCTCTTCCTCCACCCACGACTCCACGCGCCGCAGCCACGGCTCGGCGGCTCCCGGCGCGTAGCGGGCGAACCAGCGCGTGAGCAGCAGGCGTTCGGCACGGGCGGGAGACATGGCGACCTCGTCCGTCCGCCGAGTACGCAGGGCGACGACGTGCGTGGCGCCCTGGGCCAGCGCCGTGCGCACCGGGACCATCTCGGTCAGCCCCGCGTCGACGTACGGGCGGCCGTCGATCACCACCGGTTCGCCCGCGAGCAGCGGCATCGCGGTCGACGCCCGCAGCGCGGTCTGCAGGCTCGGCGTGTCGTGGACGGTCCCGTGCAGGTCCGTCGACTCGCCGGTCAGGCCGTCCGTGGCCATCGGGTGGAACTCCACCGGGTTGTCGAGGATCTCCTGGAAGCCCATCGGGTGGAGCCGCGTGTAGATGTCGTGGACGAGATGGCGCGTGTCCACGACCGGGCGCCTGCTGAACGCGCGGCGCGGGTTGATCGTCGTGCGCATGACCGCCGGGTCCCACCACGCGTGCTTGCTGACGTCGGCGCGGCCGCACAGCAGCCAGGCCGCGTTCAGGGTGCCCGCGGAGCTGCCGTAGACGGCGTCGAACATCGGCAGTAGGCCGCCCTGCTCGATGGGGATGGTCATGCCGCTCGAGTACGCGCCGCGCGAACTGCCTCCCTCGACGAGCAGCACGAGCCGCGCGCCGTCGTCGCGCTGTCCCGGCACGCTCCGCCGACGCCGGCGTTCGCGCAGCAACTCGAGAACTCCCGCTGATGCCTCACTCACCACGCAACCGAGTGAATCATGACTCGGAAATCCGTTCGCGGCGGCTGCTACCGTGGAGGAGAGATCAACGCCCCTGAACTAGGAGCTCGACGTGCTGGTGGGTGAAGACGACATCTCCGGGTGAGCCCGGGATGTGACAGGCCATCTACAGCGGTGGCCGTTTCGTCGTCCCCTTTTTCACTCGCGCGAGGTGTTCTACCCGCGCGCGGCACACCCGAGGTCTCATCCCCATGTCCGAAGCCTTCATCGTCGTGTCCGGCATGTCCTTCTCCTGGCCCGACGACACCCCCGTTTTCGACGACCTGTCCGTCACCGTGCCCGGCGGCCGCACCGGCCTCGTCGCCCCGAACGGCGCCGGGAAGTCCACGCTGCTCAAGCTCGTCGCGGGCGCGCTGACACCGTCCGGCGGCAGCGTGACCGTGAACGGCGTGCTCGGCTACCTCCCGCAGGACCTGCCCCTCACCGCGGGGCTGACCGTGGCAGAGGTGCTCGGCGTCGCGGACGTCCTGCGCGCCATCAGGGCCGTCGAGTCCGGTGACGTCGGCGAGGAGCACTTCACCACCATCGGCAACGACTGGGACGTCGAGGAACGCACCCGCGCCCAGCTCGACCGCCTCGGTCTCGGTGACCTCGCGCTCGACCGCGTGCTGGGCACGCTGAGCGGCGGCCAGGTCATCTCGCTCGGCCTCGCGGCGCAGTTGCTCAAGCAGCCGGACGTGCTGCTGCTCGACGAGCCCACGAACAACCTCGACCTGGAGGCACGCCACCGGCTCTACGACGTGCTCGACGACTGGCGCGGCTGCCTGCTCGTGGTGAGCCACGACCGCGCGTTGCTCGACAGGGTGGACCGGATCGCGGAGCTCGACGGCGGCGAGGTCCGCTTCTACGGAGGCAACTTCACCGAGTACGAGGACGCCGTGGCGGCCGAGCGCGAGGTGGCGGAGAAGAACATCCGCAGCGCCGAGCAGGAGGTCAAGCGCGAGAAGCGCGAGATGCAGCAGGCACGCGAACGCGCGGCCCGCCGTGCCTCCAACGCCCAGCGCACCCTGTCCAGCGCGGGCCTGCCGAGGATCTTCGCCGGCAACATGAAGCGCAACGCGGAGGTGTCCGCCGCCAAGGCCGACGGCACGCACGCGTCACGCCTCAGCGCCGCCAAGACCCGGCTCGACCAGGCCGAACGCGCGCTGAAGGACGAGCAGAGGATCAGCGTGGAGCTGCCGGGCACCGCCGTCCCGTCCGGCCGCACGCTGTTCGCCGGCTCCGGCATCCGGGTGCGGGAGCTGTTCGACGGCGTCGACCTGACCATCCGCGGTCCGGAACGCATCGCGCTCGCCGCCCCGAACGGCGCGGGCAAGTCCACGTTGCTGCGCGTGCTGCACGGTTCGCTGGCGCCCGACAGCGGTGAGGTGAAACGGGCCGACGGCCGGGTCGCGCACCTGTCGCAGCGCCTCGACCTGCTCGACGACTCCAGGACGGTGGCGGAGAACCTGGCCGCGTTCGCCCCGGCGATGCCACCGGCGGAGCGGATGAACCTGTTGGCGCGCTTCCTCTTCCGCGGCGCGCGGGCGCACCTGCCGGTCGGTGTGCTGTCCGGCGGTGAACGGCTGCGCGCGACGCTGGCGTGCGTCCTGTTCGCCGAACCCGCGCCGCAGCTGCTGCTGCTCGACGAGCCGACGAACAACCTCGACCTGGTGAGCGTCGGGCAGCTGGAGAGCGCGCTCGACGCGTACCAGGGCGCGTTCGTGGTGGTCAGTCACGACGAACGGTTCCTGAGCGAGGTGAGGATCGACCGCCGGCTGCGCCTCGACGGCGGCAGGCTGCTGGAGGCCGGCCGTGGCTGAGGCAGCGCTCGTCGCGCACGAGCTGGTGCGCGGGTTCGGTGGCCGTCGTGTGCTCGACGGGGTGTCGCTCGTCGCGGCACCCGGCAGGCGCATCGGGCTGATCGGCGAGAACGGCGTGGGCAAGTCGACGCTGCTCCACCTGCTCGCGGGCACCGACCAGCCCGACGGCGGTACGGTGGCACGGCCGCCGGACCTGGGTTTCCTGGCGCAGGAGATGTCGTTCCCGGACTCGGCGACCGTGGCCGACGTCGTCGCCGACGCGCTGGCGGAGGCACGGGCGGTGCTCGCCGACCTGGAACGCCTCGCCGGTGACCTGACCGATGAGGCGCTGCTCGCGGAGTACGCGGAACGGCTGGAGCTGGCCCAGCGCCTCGATGCCTGGGACGCGGACCGCCGCGCCGAGGTCGTACTCGACGGACTCGGGCTCGGCGACGTGGCGCAGGACCGCACGCTCGGAACGCTCTCGGGAGGCCAGCGCCGCCGCCTGGCCTTGGCCGCGCTCGTGGTCCGCAGGCCGTCGGCGTTGCTGCTCGACGAGCCGACCAACCACCTCGACGACGCCGCGGCCGCGTTCCTGGAGGAGCAGCTGCGCGGCCTGCCCGGCACCGTCGTGCTGGCGAGCCACGACCGGGCGTTCCTCGACGCGGTGTGCACGGACCTGCTCGACCTCGACCCCGCCGCCGACGGCCCCGCGCGGTTCGGCGGCACCTACAGCGAGTACCTGCGGCAGAAGCGCGCCGACCGCGCGCGGTGGGAGCGGCAGTACCTGGAGGAGCAGGAGGAGCTGGCCGAGCTGCGGTCCTCGCTCGGCCTGATCGCGGGCAGGGTCGCGCCGAACCGGATGATGCGCGACGGCGACAAGATGGGCTACGGCGTGCGGGCCAACCGCGTGCAGAGCCAGATCTCGCGCCGGGTCCGCAACGCCGCGCGCCGCCTGGAGGACCTGGAGCGCCGCAGCGTGCCCGCTCCCCCGCGCCCGCTGAGCTTCCGCCCGTCGTCGCTGACGTCGCCGGCGGAGGAGCTGGTGTCGCTGCGGCGGGTCCGCGTCCCAGGACGGCTCGCCCTCGACCTCCTCGACGTGCGCGACGGTGACCGGTTGCTCGTGACCGGTCCGAATGGCGCCGGCAAGTCGACGCTGCTGCACGTGCTGGCCGGTCGGCTGGAGGTGCCGGGCGTGCGGCGGCAGCCGGGGGTGAGCGTCGGCCTGCTCGACCAGGACACGTCGTTCGACAACCCGCGCCTCACCGCACGGGCCACCTACGGCCGCGCGCTCGGCGCCGAACGCGTCGCCGAGGTGCCGCTGGAGTCGTTGGGGCTGCTGCACAGGTGGGACCTCGGCAAGCCGGTCGGCGCGTTGTCCGCCGGTCAGCGACGACGCCTCGCGCTGGCGTTGCTGGTGGCCGCACCGCCGCAGCTGCTGTTGCTCGACGAGCCCACCAACCACCTGTCGCCGACGCTGTGCGACGAGCTGGAGGACGCGCTGGGACCGGGTCCCGGCGCGATCGTGCTCGCGAGCCACGACCGCTGGCTCAGGTCGCGGTGGGCGGGAGCGGAAATCTCCCTGTAGCGGGATGTCGAGACCGCGTGCGCGGCTTCGACACCTCTGTGCAAGGGAGAAAACCGCACATCACGGAGGACTGACCATGACCGGACAGCCGCCCATCGTCGACCTCGGCACCTGGCAGGAGGCGCGCGACGAGCTCCTGGTCCGCGAGAAGGCCCACACCCGCGAGGGCGACGCCATCGCGGCGGCCCGCCGGCGGCTGCCGATGGTGGAGTTCGACGGGAAGGCCGAGGTCGTCGGCGCCGACGGGCCGGTGCCGTTCATCGAGCTGTTCCAGGGCCGCGACGAGCTCGTCGTCTACAAGCACATGTGGTGGGACGGCGCGCCGCACCAGGGGCAGTGCGAGGGCTGCTCCCACCTGCCGCTGCACTTCGACAACGCCGCCTACCTCAACGCGCGCGGCGTCTCGTTCGCCTACCTGACCACCGGTGCCTGGCCGGAGGTGGCGGCGTTCGTCGAGTTCATGGGCTACCGGGAGCCCTGGTACTCGGTGCGCGGCGTGGACGGTCCCGCGGGCGGGGACATGGGGTACCTGACCAGCTACCTGCGGGACGGCGACCGCACGTTCCTCACCTACTCGACCACCGGCAGGGGGTGCGAGCGGGTCAACGGATCGCTGGCGCTGCTCGACAACACGGTGCGCGGGCGCGGCGAGGCGTGGGAGGACCACCCGCAGGGATGGCCGGAGCCCCGCCAGGCCGGCTGGTTCTGGCGGACGGACGCGGACGGCAACCCCAGCTGGGGCGAGGACGGCAGGCCCACGCCGCAGTGGAGGCGGCCGGGTGTGAAGCCGGTCGAGACGCTGGGGCGGCAGGGGCACTGCCACTGATCAGCGGGGTGCCACCGCGGTGGCGAGGACGCGGCGCAGCCTGTCGAAGTTCGACAGGACGTGCCGCGCCTCCTCCCGCATCGACCTGATCGCGGGGTCTGCGGGGGCGTCGACGGCCAGCGCCTCCTCCCACATGCGCTTCTCGAGCGCACGCCACCCAGGCCGCTCCACCACGTCCACGCCGCTGAACCCCGCCTCCGGGAGCTGCCGGGCGAGGTCCACGTTCCGCGTCCGCCGCGGGACGCCCTCGTCGCCGAACACGAGGGGCTCCCAGGCCGTGACGACCACCCGGCCGCCCGGCACGAGCACCCGCAGGCACTCCCGCAACGCGTCCACCTTCCGGTCGGCGAACTGCAGGGAGTCCACGACGAGCACCGCGTCCACGGAGCTGTCGCGAAGTCCCGTGGAGGTCAGCGTGCCGACCCGGAAGTCCGTTCCGGGGGAACGCTCGCGCGCCTGCGCGATGGCGGTGGCGGAGAAGTCGACGCCGACGAGCCGGCATCCGGTGCGCCGCGCGATCTCCGTGCCGTAGCCGCCGCGCCCGCACGCCAGGTCCAGCAGGACCTGGCCGGGACGCAGGCCGAGCACGCCGGTCACCTCGTCCAGCCCGGCACCGCCGAGCAGGCTCGTGGAGACGAGGTCCGGTGGGAGGCCGAGCACCCGCCGCACGAGCTCGTCGGCCAAGGGGAACTCACCGCGGTCGGCGTACCAGCGGTCGAAAACGTCTGCGGTCGTCACGCACCCGACCATGCCAGGAACCCGCGGCCCGTCGCGACGCCGTTCTGTGGTCCACTGTGGTGCTCCCGCAGCGGGGGTGCTGACGCTCCGTCCCGGACCGAACGCCCTCCGCAGCGCACCTGATCGACACCTGGACCAAAGTATGACGGTGAGTTAGGCCCAGGTATGACGACGTGCGCGCGGCGTCGTCGTTATTGTCCGTTCCTGTGGTCATCAGCAACCACCTCACCCTTTCCGCCGAAGGGACACCCACCTCATGAGGGACGTCTTGCAGTCAGCGACAGACGTCCGGTCCCGTGTGACCGGATGGATGGGGCGGAGGTTCCTCGCGCACCTCTCCAAGACCGGCTTCGACCTCGGATCGTCGTGGTTCGTGCCCTCCCGCGTGCTGGCGCCGCTGCGCCGCAACGGCTTGGACCCGGTGCCTGAACTCGCGCGGATGCAGGCGCAGGGCCCGGTCACGCGGTTGCCGCTGCCGGTCACGGTGTGGCTCGTGACGGGCTACGAGGCGTCGAAGCAGGTGCTGGTGGACGCCGACGCGTTCAGCAACGACTTCGGCCACCTCAGGGAGCTCGGCCTGTTCGCCGACGAGGCGCCCGGCGGGCTCGGGTTCAGCGACCCGCCGGAGCACACGCGGCTGCGCAAGGTCCTGACGCCGGAGTTCACGATGCGGCGGCTCTCGCGGCTGGTGCCGCGCATCGAGGCCATCGTGGCGGACCAGCTCGACCTGATGTCCATGAAGGACGGTGCGGTCGACCTCGTCGAGCACTTCGCGATGCCCGTGCCCGCGCTCACCATCTGCGAGCTGCTGGGCGTGCCCGCGAGCGAGCGCGAGGAGTTCCAGCGGCGCAGCGTCTCGCGGTTCGACCTCGGTGGTGCCGCCACGACGTCGTTGTCCGCGGTGTCCGAGTCGATCGTGTACTTCCGCGAGCTGGTGCGCGCCCAGCGCCAGGCCCCCAACGACGGCCTGCTCGGCGAGCTCATCCGCAAGCACGGTGACGAGCTGGACGACGACGAGCTCGCCGGCCTGGCCGACGGGCTGCTCACCGGCGGGTTCGAGACGACGGCGAGCATGATCTCGCTCGGCACGCTCGCCATGCTGCGCTCCCCCGAGCTGGTCGACCGCGTGCGGTCCGGCGACGAGGCCGTCAACGGCGTGGTCGACGAGCTGCTGCGGCACCAGAGCGTCGTGCAGGTGGCGTTCCTGCGCATCGCACGGCGGGACGTGGAGATCGCCGGGACGAAGGTGAAGGCGGGCGACATCGTGGCGTGCTCGCTGTCGCAGGCCAACCGCGACCCGAGCGTCTACTCCGACCCCGACGCGATCAACCCGGAGCGGTCGGCGGGCCAGCACCTCGCGTTCGGCTACGGCGCCCACCGGTGCATCGGCGCCGAGCTCGCCAAGATGGAGCTGCGGATCGCCTACCCGGCGCTCGTCCGCCGGTTCCCCGAGATGCGCCTCGCGGTCGACCCCGGCGCGCTGTCGTTCCGCAAGCTCTCGATCGTCTACGGGCTGCACTCGCTGCCGGTCCACCTGGGCGCCCACACCAGCCCGATCCTGTAACCCGCGATGCGACGAGGCCACCCGGTGCCCGGGTGGCCTCGTCCGCGTTCACTCCCGCAGGCCGATGGTGTCGATCGGCGTGCCCCGCAACGACAACCGCGTCGAGATCGCGATCGACACCACGCCCAGCACCGCCGCTCCGGCGAGCGTGCCCAGGTAGACGCCGATCGGCCCGGAGGGCAGCGGGCTCCCGGTCGTGCCGATCGCCAGGACGGCCAACGGCACCGCGGCCACCGCCGTGCCCAGCACCGCCGCGAGACCGACGGTCAGCAGGGCCTCCGTCCGCATCATCCTGATCACCTGCCTGCGTCCGGTCCCGACCAGGCGGAGCAGCGCGAACTCGCGGCGCCGTGCCGCCGTGGACATCACGAGCGCGTTCGACACCGAGATCGCCACGTAGCCCAGGATCACGCCCACGGCGACCAGGTTGAGCAGGAACTGCGTCCGCTCCTCGCTCCGGTCCTGCGCGGCCACCCGTTCGGTCACCTGGACACCGGGATAGCGGCTGGAGAGGTCGCGCAGCGCGGCCGCGTTGCCCGACTTCACGAGCACCGCGCTGTCCAACCCGGCCGCGGTGTGGGCGCGGGCGTCGGCGGCCGGGAGCACGTAGTCGCCGAACGCGAGGTCGTGCCGGTAGGTCGCGACGACCCGCAGCTTGGCCGGTTGGCCGTCGGCGTACCAGAACTCGACGGTGTCGCCGATGCCCTTGCCCTCCCACTTCGCGTGGTCGGCGCCCAGCGCCACCGTGCCGGTGGTGAGGTCGGCCAGGTTCCCCTGCACGACACCGAGGTCGACGGTGTCGCGGGCCGTCGCGTCGAGGCCGTTGGCCGCCCTGCTCTGGACCTCGACGCTGTCAGCGGTCCTGCTCGCGGTGATCACCTGCGTGCGCACCAGCGACGTCGTCGTGACGCCCTGCTGCCGCAGCGCCTCCGCGACCTCCGGCGACACGCCCGTCACGCCGGTGATGACGTGGTCGGCGGTGATGGACCGGGTCGCCTCCTGCTGCACGGCGGCGGTGAACGTCGTCTGGCTGTAGAAGTTCACGACGGCGAACCCGATCGCGAGCATCAACGGCGTCACCGCCGCCGCCAGCCTGCGCGAGTTCTTGACCACGTTGGCCGCCGCCAGGTACCCGCTCAGCCCGTTGCGGCTGAGCACCGGCGCGATCAGCCTGACCGCGCCACCGATCACCCGCGGGCCGGCCAGTGCGAGCCCGATGATCAGCACCAGGGCCGCCATCACCGACATCGCCGCGCCGAGCTGGCCGCGCAGGAACAACGGCACCGTGGTCGCGCCCAGCCCGATCGCCATCAGCACCCAGCCCGCGACCAGGCGGATCCTGCCGACGTCGCGCCGCTGGACGGCGGCCTCCCCCAGCGCCTCGACGGGGTTGATCGACGACGGCCGCCGCGACGCGCTCCACGCGGCCAGCCGTGCCGCGCCGACCCCGAGCACCAGTGCCGCGACCAGCGGGATCGGGCTGATCGACA
>JASLAV010000033.1 GCA_030146905.1 Lentzea sp.
CTGTGCATGACCCGGATGTCGATCTTCGAGGAGGCGGAGACGATCACGGTCACGCCGATGCGGACGTTCCCGATCATCCGCGACCTCGTGACCGACGTGTCCTTCAACTACACCAAGGCGCGCGAGGTCCCGTCGTTCGCGCCGCCGAAGGACCTGGCGCCGGGCGAGTACCGGATGCAGCAGGTCGACGTCGAGCGCTCGCAGGAGTTCCGCAAGTGCATCGAGTGCTTCCTGTGCCAGAACACCTGCCACGTGGTGCGTGACCACGAGGAGAACAAGGAGGCGTTCTCCGGGCCCAGGTTCCTCATGCGGGTCGCCGAGCTGGAGATGCACCCGCTCGACACCGCCGACCGCGTCGACCAGGCCCAGGAGCAGCACGGGCTCGGGCTCTGCAACATCACCAAGTGCTGCAGCGAGGTGTGCCCCGAGCACATCCACATCACCGACAACGCGCTCATCCCCATGAAGGAGCGCGTGGCCGACCGCAAGTACGACCCGATCGTCTGGCTGGGCAACAAGCTGTTCAAGCGGTCCTAGCGACGAGCTGCGGGATGACCAGCCCGGACTCGTAGGCCATCACCACGGCCTGCGCCCGGCTGGTCAGCCGCAGCTTCGTCATCACGCGGTTGAGGTGGGTCTTCACCGTGCCCTCCGTGACGGTCAGCTTGGCCGCGATGGCGGCGTTCGTCAGCCCCGTGCCGACGAGCCGCAGCACCTCGCGTTCGCGGCCGGTCAGCCCCTCCAGGCCCACCGGACCCCACAGCGACATCGCCGCGTCGCCCCTCAGGTACGCCGCCACGAGCCGGCGCATGACGGTCGGCCCGAACTGCATCTCGCCGGACGCGACGGCGGTGATCGCGGAGATCAGCCTGGCCGGTTCCGCCTCCTTCAGCACGAAGCCCGCGGCACCCAGGCGCAGCGCCTCGTGCACGTACTCGTCCAGGTCGAACGTCGTCAGGATCAGCAGCCTGGCCGGCGCGGCCGCGCGTTTCAGCTCGGTGAGCCCCGGCAGGCGGATGTCCGCCAGCACCACGTCCGGCCTCGACGACCCGGCCAGCAGCGCGGCGGCCCCGCCGTCAGCGGCCTCGCCGACGACGGTCAGGCCGGGTGCGGCGTTCAGCAACGCGACCAGGCCCGCGCGGAACAGCGGCTGGTCGTCGACTACGAGAACTCGCGTCACAACGCCCCTCATCAGGTGACGTCACCGCGGTAGATCCCCCCAACCCGGAGCGTACCGCGAAAGTTGACGGGAGATCCACTGTTCGTGAGACGCCCCGGTTCCGCCCGCGGCGTTACGTTCGGCGACATGCGAACCGCGTCGGAGGACCTGCTCGGCGTCAGAACGGTGACCGCCGACGGCTCGGACGTCTACCTGCGGGTGACGTCCAGCCCGGTGGACCTGGAGATCCGGTGGTTGCGCGACGGCGACGTGCGGGTGGCCGGCAACCCCGTCCTCTTCCCGGCGGGAGACCGGTCACGTCGGCGCATCGGCGCGAACTTCCCCGCCGGGACGGCGTTCTCCCTCGCGGTCGTCGGCGCCGAGCCCGGCTGGACCGGTGTCGTCGACTGGAACGTGTACTCGTAGAGCAGAACGGGGCGTGTCCGATGTGGACACGCCCCGTTCTCGCCGATCCCGGTCTCAGAAGGCTCCCGACGCGTTCGACGCGTTCGCGAGCTGGACCTGCTTCGCCTGGTCGTTGTCGAGCTTGACGACCTTCTTGTTGCGGCGGTTGCGCTTCTCGAGGTAGTTGGCGAGCCACGTCAGCAGCAGGCACAGTCCGATGTAGATCAGCGCGACCACGATCATCACCGAGATCATCGGCCGGCCGAAGTTCACCGCGTCACCACCGATGCGCGTACCCCACCGCAGCAGCTCTTCGAACGTGATGAGGAAGCCGAGCGCGGTGTCCTTCAGCAGCACGACGAGCTGGCTGATGATGGTCGGCATCATCGCCCGCAACGCCTGCGGCAGCAGGACGAGCGTCATCACCTGCGTCTTGCGCATGCCCAGCGCGTACGCCGCCTCGCTCTGCCCCCTGGGCAGCGAGTTGATGCCGGCGCGGAAGATCTCCGCGAGCACCGAGCCGTTGTAGAGCATCAGGCTCAGCACGACCGCCGTGAACGCGCTCAGCTTCACCCCGGCCACGGGAAGGCCGTAGTAGAAGAAGAACATCATGATCACGAGCGGGATCGCGCGGAAGACCTCGACGATCACGGCCGCGGGACCGCGCACCCACGCGTGGTCGGACAAGCGGGCGGCGGCGAAGATCGCGCCGAACACGAGTGCCAGCACCGCGCCGACGGCGAAGGCGCTGAGGGTGTTGCCGATCGCGTCGACCAGGGACAGCTGGATCTGCTTGTAGTTGATCCAGTCGACCCTGCGGGACGAGAACTGGTCGGTGGCGATGAAACGCATGATCACGTACGCGATGGCGGCGATCATCGCGGCGATGCCGACGACTGCCATGATCCGGTGACGTGCGCGGGCCTTGGGGCCGGGGACGTCGAACAGCACCATGCTCATCGGGCCACGCTCCACCGCTTCTCGAAGACCTGCTGCACGTACGTCAGCGGCATGACCAGGACGACGAACCCGATCGCGACCCACAGGAGTCCGAGCAGGACGTTCTCACCCTGCTCCGACAGAGAGTCGCGAATGGTGCCCGCCTGGAAGACGGCGAAACCGGACGCGACCGTCGTGTTCTTCAGCAACGCGATCATCGTGCTCGTCATGGGCGGCACCACCGAGCGCAACGCCTGCGGCAGCACCACGTTGCCGAGCATCTGCGTGAACGTGAGACCGAGCGCGCGGGACGCCTCGGCCTGGCCGACCGGCACGGTGTTGATGCCGGACCGCACGACCTCGCAGACGAAAGCCGCCGTGTAGAGCGACAACGCCACCACGGCCGCGGTGTAGGGCTCGATCTTCACGATCTCCAGCAGCGGGTACGCGAAGAGGAAGAACACGAAGACCAGCGTCAGCGGGGTGTTGCGCAGCACCGTCACGTACGCCGTGCCGATGCCCCGGAACACCGGTACCGGGCTGACCCGCAGCGCCGCGAGCAGCGTGCCCAGCAGCAGCGAGAGCACGCCGGAGACCGCGAAGAGCTGCAGCGTCTGTCCGAATGCGCGCAGGAACAGATCTAGGTTGTTGGTGAGGACGCTCATCGGTTTCCTTGCCGTCCGTCCGCCTTCAAAGGAACGGCCGGTGGACCCACGCGGGATCCACCGGCCACGTAGGAGACCGTCAGTACCGGTCGATCTTCGGCTTCTCCGCGGACGAACCCGACTTGCCCAGGGTGCCGTCGTAGATCTTCTGCCAGGAGCCGTCGTCCAGCGAGGCCTGCAGGATGTCGTTCATCTTGGTGCGCAGCGCCGTGTCCTCCTTGGGCACGCCGATGCCGTACGGCTCGCTGGAGAACGTCTTGCCGACGACCCTCAGCTTGCCCTCCTCGGCGGCCGCGTAGCCCTTGAGGATCGCGTCGTCGGTGGTGACCGCGTCGACCTCACCGTCGAGCAGCTTGGTGACGCACTGCGAGTAGCCCTGGAACTCGAGGATGTTGGCGTCCTCGGTCAGCTTCTCGTCGCGGATGCGCTTGACCGGCGTGGAGCCGGTCGCCGAGCAGACCTTCTTGCCCTTGAGGGCGTCCTTGCCGGTGATGTCGGTGTTGTCCTTCTTCACCAGCAGGTCCTGGCCGGCGACGAAGTACGGCCCGGCGAAGCCGACCTTCTCCTTGCGGCCCGCGTTGATCGTGTAGGTGCCGACGTAGTAGTCGACGTCACCGTTGATCAGCGCCTGCTCGCGCGCGGCCGACTGGATCGTCTTGAACTGGATCTTCTCGGGGTCGAGGCCCAGCTTCGCGGACATCAGGCGGGCGATGTCGATGTCGAACCCGCTGTACTTGTTCGTCGTCGGGTCCTTGTAACCGAGACCCGGCTGGTCCTCCTTGACGCCGACGACGAACGAACCGCGCGCCTTCGCCTTCTCGAACGTGGGCGAACCGTCGACCTTCACGTCCTTGGCGACCTCGAACAGGCCGGCGGGCGCCGCCGTGTCGGTCGGGCTGCCCTCCTTGCCACACGCGGTCAGGGCCAGTGCGCCCGTCAGCAGCACCGCCGCAAGGGTGCGAACCCTCATCGTCCTTCTCCTGCCA
>JASLAV010000114.1 GCA_030146905.1 Lentzea sp.
TTGAAAAGTCGGCCAGGTTGTCGAAGACCCGGTACACGCGATGTACCGCGCCGCCTGCTGATGCACGTTTGGCTTCTTCGCGAAACGCTTCCAGTTTCCGTCGCTTGTCCAGATCTACTTCTACGTCGCCAGCGAGGACAGGATGGGCTTGCCCCATGATGAAGATGAGGATCGGTAGACCCAGCCTTCGTGCTTCACGAAACTCCAACTCGGTGAGCGAGAGGCTTTCCGGGTTTTCGGGGCATTCGGGAACCTGGCCGTACCTGTGGCTCACAACGCCGATGTAAGCGGCGGCATCGCGCACCTTGCTCAACGAGATACTCACGACCGTACCGGCAGGCAGTGCCGAGTCCTGCTCCATCGCGACCGGGTGCAGGTGCTGGCCCTCGATCGCCCGTATGAGGGCGGCTCGGTGTTCCTGAAGATCTTCGAACGTGCTCGACACGACGACGCCCAGGTAGCGCCGCGGTTGTGGCCTGTGTGGATGCACTTCGCCACAATACGATCAAATGGTTGCGAAACCGGCGATGACCATCACGAAACCGACTATGGACGCCCACGTGGAAACTTGAGGCCTGCACCTCGTGGATGCCCGACCATGGCCGGTTTACCGGCTTCGGAGGTGCGTTGGCCATGCCCGCAGCCGTCGAGTGACCGCGACGAAGCCGCTGGTCGTGCTGAAGCTGTCCTGCACGTTCGCCCACATGGTGGCGTTGTTCAAGAACGGGCGAAGTCGTCACCCGACAGCAGCGCCCCGATGCGGAAGCCGGGCAGGTTGGCGCTGTGTTCGGCCTGCGTCATCTGCCCGATTCTCTCGTTGATCGACATCCGCCGAGCAGTTCCGCGACCCGCACGGGAACCGGCTGGGTGAGGGCCTCGCAGATCGGGTAGACCGCAGCGGCGGTGTCGCCACACATCGGTGCAGGCCTCAGGGAACCGGTACCGGTTCCCTGAGGCCTCGGCGGCACCAGGACTGGACGGTCTCGGCGAAGCCGGGAACTCCGCCCGTGCCGCCGTGAGCACCTCGGCGGGAGTGCACGGCTCGACGCCGGAATGCTTCTCGGCGACGGCACGCGGTTCGTCAGGCGACACACCGTTCCCCGCACCGAACTCGACGCCTCCTGCGGCCCGACACCACCGGCGAGCAACCACAGGAACTCGCCCAGGCCGGAGGCGACGATCCCGGCCCCGCCCTCGGAACTGAAGAACGCCACCGGTTGCACGGCCGGCGGTCCCGGCCGCACCAGCCACAGCGCGGCGGGACCGCCGGTGCCGTCCTGCCAGGAGGTGCGCCGGCCAAGGTGAGCTACCGGCCGGCTACGAGCCGCCGATCACCTCGCGGGGTGGCGCAGCGGCGCTCCCGCGTCGTGCAGGTGGCGCAGCACCTGGGCGTAGGACTCGCCGAGAGTCGTTTTGCTGTAAGGGATGCCGTGCCGTGCGCAGAAGTCCTCGACGACGGGCTGCGCGTGGCGCAGGTTGGGCCGGGGCATGTGCGGGTAGAGGTGGTGCTCCACCTGGTGGTTGAGGCCACCGAGGAGCGCGTCGACCCACCGGCCGCCGGTCACGTTGCGCGACGTCAGCACCTGCTTGTGGAGGTGGTCCAGGCGCTCGCCCTCGCTGATGATCGGCATTCCCTTGTGGTTCGGGGCGAACGAGCACCCGAGGTAGACGCCCATCAGGCCCTGGTGCACGGCGATGAACACGACGGCCTTCAAGGGGGACAGCACGAGGAACACCGCGGCCAGGTACGCCGCCAGCGGCAGGATCTGCAGTGCCGCCTCACGCCACGGGGTGCGCAGTTCCTTGCGGCACAACGCGACGAAGCCGGAGATCCGCAGCACGATGGCCTCGGCGGTCAGCAGCGGGAAGAACAGGAACGCCTGGTGCTTGGTGATCCAGCTGTACACGCCGCGCTTCTCGGCGGCCTGCGCCCTGCTGAACGCGAGGGCGTGGATCTCGATGTCCGGGTCGTGGTCCTCGTGGTTGGGGTTGGCGTGGTGCTTGTTGTGCTTGGCCACCCACCACTGGTAGCTGATGCCGGTCAGGCCGCCGTGCAGGTGCCCGACCAAGTCGTTGTTCCGGTGGCTGCGGAAGATCTGCCGATGCCCCGCGTCGTGCCCGATGAACGCCAGCTGCGTCGAGGCCACGGCCAGGACGGCCGCGGTGGCGATCTGCCACCAGGAGTCGCCCAGCAGCACGAAGGTCACGGCGATCGCGCCGAGGAAAAGCGCGTTGATGGCCATGCGCAGGAAGTAGTAGCCGCGCCGGCGGTCCAGCAGCCCCGCGGCCTTGAGCTCCTTGGTGAGGCGGGCGAAGTCACTGCCGCGTGGCAGGTCCTTCGTGTCGGTCGAGTCTTCGCGTGTCGCGGTCATGCGTCTGCTCCAGGTAGACGGGCGGCTGTGGGGAGCCGTTCTCTGTGTCACTTCTCGGATTCGGTGTCGAGGCCCGGCTCGTCCGGGCCCGACTCCTCTGGTTCGCTGGTGTGCACGTCCGCCGGCAGCACGTGTTCGTCGGCTTCGCTGAGCAGGGAACGCACCGCCGAGTTGAGCACCGCCAGCAGCGGAACGGCGAGCAGTGCGCCCGCGATGCCGGCGACGAGCAGCCCGGACGCGATGGCCAGCACCACCGAGAGGGGGTGCAGCTTCACCGCCCGTCCCAGCAGGAACGGTTGCAGGACATGGCTTTCCAGCTGGTTCACCGCGACGACGATGATCAGGACGATCAGCGCCGTGACGGGACCGTTCGCGACCAGTGCGATGAGAACCGCCACCGCACCCGCCACCACCGCGCCGAAGATGGGGATGAACGCGCAGATGAACACCAGCGCCGCCAGCGGAACCGCCAGCGGCACGCGCAGCACGGCGAGACCGATGCCGATGCCCAGCGCGTCCACCACGGCGACCGCTCCGGTCGCGCGGACGTAGCTGACCAGCGCCGCGAGGCTGCGCCTGCCGGCGACGTCCACCCGCCTGCGCGGGCCACTGGGGACCACGAGGACCAGGAACTGCCAGATCCGGGGGCCGTCGTAGAGGAAGAACGCCAGAGCGAACAGCACCAGCAGCATCTCCGCCAGGATCTCGCCGACCGTCGTGGCGGTGGTGATGGCGCTCGACGTGAGGCC
>JASLAV010000123.1 GCA_030146905.1 Lentzea sp.
TCGCGTTCTCGGCGTCCACCACGACACCGTCGGCCTCGGCCACCTCGCGGCAGATCGCCAGCACGGCGCGCGGGAAGTCGGCGGCGTCCTCCGGCGAGCGGGCCGCCAGGGTCTTCATCGACGACCGCAGCGCCTCGAGGATGACGGGCTCGATCTCCTCGTCGGTGCCGGCGGGCACCGACGGACGGGCAGCGGCCAGGACGACGCGCAGGTCCGGCGACAGGTTCGCGAGAGCGCGCAGACCGGCGAACCGCTCCTCCAGCACGGGGCCGGGGTCGGCGTGGGAGACCAGCAGCATCGCGCCGTACACGGCGGTGCGCAGCGTGCGGCTCTCCTCGTCGGTGTAGAAGATCATGTGGCCTGCTCCAGGTCGTCGGGTCCCAGGTGTGCGCGGTACTGCTATCAGGACTCTCGACGACCTGTGCGGTTGCGTCGCGAACAGCGCAAACGCGTGTGACGGACATCTAGCGAACAAACGGCCGCGTTCGTGCGTTGAGATGGTTCGAGCTCATTCCCAGGAGGATGCAGAGATGACGACCACCGCTACCCGGCCCCGCATCACGGTACGGCGGGTGGTGTTCGCGCTCGTCCTCTTCAGCGTCACGACGCTGCTGTTCTGGGTGCCGTTCGAGGGTCTGTTCGCGGCAGGCGCGGAGTGGCCGGACCCGGTGCGGCCGATCGCCGCCGTGGTGTTCGCCGCCGCCGCGATCACGATGATCGTCCTGTTCACGCGGCGCAACAGCGACAGGGCCGCGCGGATCTCCCAGTTCCTGCTCGGCTTCGTCTGGATCGCGTTCGTCTGGACGCTGATCACGGACCTCGTGAGGCTCGCCCTGGTGCTCGGCGGCGTCGAGAACCCGCTGCGCGCCCGTGTCGTCGCGGTCCTGCTCGCCGTGCTGATCGTCGTGATCACCGCCTACGGCGTGCACGAGGCCATGCGGGTGCCGCGGATCAAGCGCCAGGACGTCACCGTCCCGCGCCTCGACCCCGCGTTCGACGGGCTGACCGTCGCGGTCATCACCGACACCCACTACGGCGCCATCAACCGCGCGAAGTGGTCGCGCGGCATGGTCGACGCGGTCAACGGCCTGAACGCCGACGTCGCCGTGCACGTCGGCGACATCGCGGACGGCACCGCGGACCAGCGCCTGGAGCAGGCGTCGCCGCTCGGTGACGTCACCGCCGGGCACCGCTTCTACATCACCGGCAACCACGAGTACTACTCGAACGCGCAGGGCTGGATCGACCTGATGACCCGGCTGGGCTGGAAGGCGCTGCACAACGAGCACGAGACGCTCGAACGCGGTGACGCCCGCCTGGTGTTCGCGGGCATCGACGACATCACGGCCGACCACTCCGGCGAGCCCGGCCACTCCGCCGACCTCCGGCGCGCCCTGCACGGGGCACCGGAGGACGCCGCGGTCGTCCTGCTCGCCCACCAGCCGTCGGAGATCCGCAAGGCCGTCGACGCCGGCGTGGACCTGCAGCTCTCCGGGCACACGCACGGCGGGCAGATCTGGCCGTTCCACTACCTCGTGCGGTTGCAGCAGCCGGTAGTGGCCGGACTGAGCCGGCACAGCGACCGCACGCAGCTCTACACGAGCCGTGGCTCGGGGTTCTGGGGCCCGCCGATGCGCGTCTTCGCGCCCAGCGAGATCTCGCTGCTGACGCTCAAGGCGGCCTGAGGCTCACCCCGGGAGGTGACCGCTGTCGTTGAACCTGACCAGACGCGGTGACTCGCCGGTCGTGTAGCGGATGACCGTGAGCGCCGCGTTGTCGTGGTCCATCGTCAGCCACCGCTCCGGCGGGGCGTCCAGCGCGTCCCGCACCAGCCAGCCGATCAGGAACGAGTGGGTCACCACCAGCACCGGGCCGTCGCCGGGACGCGCGAACCGCGTCTCGGCCTCGTGCGCCAGCGCCGGTCCGCGGGTGCGCTCGGACTCCGGGAACCTCTCGAACAGCTCGTCGTGGCCGGGGACGAAGTGCGGCACGTAGTCGCCGGCGGCGGCCTCGACCCGGCAGGGCACCCGCAGCACCGAGGCGATGATCGACGCCGTTTCCACCGCTCGCGGCAGCGGACCGTGGTGCACGGCGGCGAAACCGGTGCCCCGCAGCCGTTCCGCCACGGCCTCCGCCTGCTTGCGGCCACGCGCGGTCAGCCGCGACCCGTCCTTCGTCGCCTCACCGTGCCGGACCAGATGAAGATCTCTCGTCACGCCGTGCAGTCTGCCTTGATGGCACTCGCGGCGTGATGGGCGTGGGTGGGTCCGGAGCCGTTCCAGTCCTGACCTCGGGTGAGCAGCTGCACGGTCAGGTTTCCGCTGGCCCTGAACTTCCCCGCCCTGACCCACTGGCCGCGCTTGTCGACCTGCTTGATCGCGAACGACGCCATGGGGGTGCCGCTGACGCCGTTGCGGTCGAACACGTAGTACACGGTCGGGTTACCCCCGACCTCCTCCAGGCCGCCGTTCGGGACGAACACCGACACCTCGCACGAGCCGGACACGGCGAACGTCCACTGCGCGTAGGCGGAGGTGTCGTCACGGCGGGCGTCGCCGGACATCGGGATCGACACGAACGTCGACCCGCACCTGCCGTCGCCGTGGTCGACCCAGCCCTTCTTGCCGTCGCGGTACGAGCCGACGTTGGTGTAGCCGCCGCAGCCGGGGCCCGTGGTGAACGACCTGGCGCCGCCGGGAGCCCTTCCGGTGTCACCGGGAGGCGGGGCGACGGCGTACGTCGTGGTCGGCACCAGGCCGGGTGCGGACGGGTCGGCGGCGGGCTCCTCCGGCAGGTCCTCCGGCGGGGTGATGACGCCGGGCACGTAGCTGTGCGAGGGCTGCGCGGCGTCCGTGTCGCCGTCGGCCGATCCGCCGTTGAACGTCGCGATCGCGATGCCACCGAGGACCAGCAGCGCCGCGATGGCGGCGATCGCGGCGGCACGGGGCTTGAGCGGGCCGTCCGGCGGCTTCTGCTCCTGCGCCGCGGCGTCACCGGCCGCCGCCCAGCGAGCGCGGCCCCTGGCCCTGGCAGCCTCCATGAGGGCTGGATCGGGCTTGAAGAGACGCTCGGTCGGGCGTTCGTCGGAGAACTCGGTCGGCACGGAGCGCAGTGTGCCAGGGGCATCAGGTCACCCGAACGCGTGGTTCTTTCACGAACGGGTCGTTCCACCGCAACGATCACGGCCCGCACACCCCGCCGCGCCGTTTCGTCCACGCTCCGTAACGACAACCGGATCGGCGAGCTCGCGAAACTTGACTGGCGAGTCAGGTGGATAGCTCTCGCACCTGCGGAGTCCGGCCGTGAGAGCGCGACCATCCGGACCCGTCCCGATCGTTCCGGTCACGGTCGTGACACACCTGCGAAACACCTTGGTCTCGCGGCATTTCATCAGGTGCTATGCCTGCCGGGGCAAGGGGTTTAGGGTGCCCGCCATGTCAGGTAGACAGGTGGTCGTGCTGCTCGCCGCCCTCGTGGCGGGCTGCGGCACGACGGTCCAGGGTTCCCCCGTCGCAGCCCCGTCCTTGCCCACGACATCGCCATCACAGACGGTGACCGTGGTGACACCGTCGTCGGGCACCAGCAGTGCGGCACCTCCGCCGTCCGCCGCTCCCCCTGTCCCGCCGGCTCCCGTCGCGAAGTTCGGCAACCCGGACGGCACCGCCGCCGTGCCACCGGAGGCCGCGGCGGAGGACACATCCAAGCCCACCCGCGTGATCGGCACCGGCACGCCGGCCTCCTGCACGTCGCAGGCCGTGGTCGACGCGGTCGCCGCCGGAGGGGTCATCACGTTCGCTTGCGGGCCGGGCCCGCTCACCATCCCCATGGCCGCGACCGCGAAGGTCCGCACGAACTCCGGCGCGAAGGTCGTGATCGACGGCGGCGGCCGGATCACGTTGAGCGGTCAGGGACAACGCCGCGTGCTCTACCAGAACACGTGCGACAAGGCGCTGGGCATCACGACCTCGCACTGCCAGGACCAAGACGCGCCGAAGCTCGTCGTCCAGAACATCACGCTCGCCGACGGCAACTCCACGGGCGACGCGGCCGAGGGCGGTGGCGGAGGCGCGTTGTTCGTGCGCGGCGGCCGGCTCAAGGTCGTGAACTCCCGCTTCACCGGCAACAGGTGCGACGCCAACGGCCCCGACCTCGGTGGCGCGGCGATCCGCGTGCTCGACCAGTTCCGCGACGGCCCGGTGCACGTCACCGGCAGCACGTTCGAGGGCGGCGTGTGCTCCAACGGCGGTGCGCTGAGCAGCATCGGCACGTCGTGGGTGGTGCTCAACAGCCTCGTGAAGGGCAACAGGGCCGTCGGCCGCGGCGCCAACCCGGCGCGTCCCGGCACGCCGGGCGGCGGCAGCGGTGGCGCGATCTACAACGACGGCAACACGTTCACGCTGCGGATCGCCGGATCTTTGATCGAGGACAACCAGGCCGCGGAGGGTGGCGGCGCGGTGTTCTTCGTCAGCAACGACAAGTCGGGCTCGATGTCGGTGGAGGGCTCCACGCTGCGCCGCAACCCGAGCCTCGGCTTCGAGACGGTCAAGGGGATCTTCTACCTCGGCGCGGGGGGCGGGCCGAAGGTCACCGCCTCGACGATCCGGTGAACCTGCCCACCACCAGCAGCAACGCGAGACCGAGCACGCACATCGCGAAGCTGAAGCCGTAGACCCAGCGGAAACCCAGGCCCTGGGAGACGCCGAGCAGGGCGCCCGCGATCATGCTGCCGACGATCTGGGTGTTGCTGAACATCGTCGTGGCGTGGCCGGGGCGGCCGGGGTCGAGGCTCTGGAAGTACGTGATGCCCACGCCCATGACCAGCGAGATCACGGTGGCGTGCAGGACCTGCGCGGCCATGACCTGCCAGACGGAGTCCGTGAACACCATCAGGCCGTGGTAGCTCAACGAGATCGCGGCGCCGATGAGCACGAGCCGGTACTGCGACGTCCGGTTCGCCAGCGCTCCGAACCACAGCATCAGCGGGATCTCCAGCGCCGCGCACAGACCCATCGTGATGCCGGCGTCCCCCGCGGTGCCTCCGAGCTCTGCCGTGATGAACAGCGGCAGGCCGCCCACCGCGAGCCCGACGGAGCCCTGCAGGAAGACGAACGCGGCGGAGACGACGGTCATGGTGCCGCGCACCGGTCCCGCCGTCTCCTCCCCGGCGGGTTCCTCCTCCGGTGCCGCGGTGGGCACGGGGAGCAGGAGGGCGAGCACCGCGACACCGGCGCTGAGCACGGCGGTCGAGCCGAAGAGGCCCGTCCAGCCCGTTTTCGCGACGAGCAGGGCGGCCACCGGCGGTCCGGCGACCCAGGCGACGGACAACAGCGTGCGCAGGACGCTGACGACCATCGACGGGCCCTGCGAGATCTGCCGGCCGTAGGCGAAGAGCTGGGGCAGCAACGACGACGTGACGGCGATGAAGACCACGGACGTGCCGAGCAGGAACCAGTAGTCGCGCAGCACGGCGAACAGGCCGTAGCCGATCAGACCGGCGACACCGCCCGCCGCGAGCATGTACCGGCGCTGCACCCGCCCGTCCGACAGCTTGCCCATGACCGTGCTGGCGACGACGGACGCGAGCGGGCTCGCGATCAGGAAGAAGCCGAGTTGGAACGGCGTCACCTTGATCTCGCTGGTGAGGAAGAGCGAGTTGAACGGCAACGCGAACGCCATCGACATGCCGGACACGACGCTGATGACGGAGAGTTGGAGGAAAGTACGGGACAGGAGCGGCGAGGATCTTCTCTCGCTGAGTGCCGTCACCCGCACATCGTCCGCTCTGATCCGTCGATCAGGAAACCGGATATCCCATTATGCGGGCAATGTCTCACGCGACGACGACCGCGCCGTCGCGACGGTGATCTGCACCACCTCTGAGCAGGCCCGACCCGGTCATTTCGACCAGCTGACAACCGCCGAAGAACATGTTCGGCGCGCGGAAGAACGTGACCGGCAATTCACTTTGCGGTCTTATTCCCGGCTCCACGTGGAGGCTGTCCCCGCCGAGGTGCATCCGCGGTGCGTCGACCGCGCTCTGTGCGGGCATCCCGCGGTCGAGGACGTTCACGAGGACCTGCAGGATCGCGCCGCAGATCCGGCTGGACCCGGCGCTGCCGAGCACCAGTTCCGCGCCGCCGTCGTTGGTGACGACGGTCGGCGCCATCATCGACGGCAGCCGGTCGCCGGGCAGGTGGCTGAAGAACCCGTCCGGTGACAGGTCCTCCTCCCCCATCATGTTGTTCAGGTGCACGCCGGCGATCGAGATCCCCGAGCCGGCGCCGTTCGTGGTGGTGACGGAGCAGGCCGTGCCGTCGGCGTCGAGCACGGAGATGTGCGTGGTGGAGCCGAGCCGGTTCAGGTGCGTCTTCGGGGTGGCCAGCGCGCGGATGAGGTCCTGCTGCGAAGGGATGTCCGGCAGGGCCTCGAGCATCTGCGCGAGCAACGCACCGCCCGCCGCGGGTGGTGGGTTCGTGTGGACGTCACGGCCGCGGTGCCGCGCGCGCAGGGGTTCCCTGGTCTCGACCTCGTAGGCCCGGAGGTCCTCCCTGGTGAGGTCGCCGCCGCGCGCGCTGATCACGTCGACGATCGAGGTCGCGATGTCGCCCGTGTAGAACGGGTCCGCGCCGTCGCGGCCCAGCCGGTCGAGCGCCTCGGCGACCTCGTGCTGCACGAGGACCTCACCTTCCGCCAGGGCGTCGAGGCCCACGCTGTGCGCGAGCGGTAGCAGCAGTGAGGTGACGTAGGCCTGGTACCTGGTGATCCGGTGGCCCTCGCGGGCGTACGCCGCGGCGGCGGCCACGAGGTCCTCGAGTGGCGCACGGCCGTAGGCGGCGGCTTTCGCGGCACCGGCGGGCATGCCGTACGCGGCGACGGACGACGGTCCGACGTGGAACTCCTGGTGCGCGTCACCGAAGTGGACGGTGATGGGGTCGAGCGGAGCCCGCTCACCCGTCCTGCCGCGTCCCGGTGCCTCGGCGGAGAAGTCCAGCAGCACCGGGGTACCGCCCGCAGGGGCGATCATCATGTACCCGGCTGCGCCGAGGCCGGTCAGCAACGGCTCGGTGACGCACGAGGCCAGCATCGCCGAGACGGCCGCGTCCACGGCGTTCCCACCGGCGCGCAGCATCGCCGCACCCGCCTGGGCGGTCAGCGGGTGGCCCGCCGCGATCACTCCTCGCACCGTCGACCTCCACGTGCAGAAGGCCGACAACGGTAGCCCCCGGCACCCCGGTCTGCCCCGTCACCCCGCCGGGGGCGACGAGAACCGATGGGTCGACCGGAGGTTGGACGGCGGGGCAAAACGGGTAATTCGACGACCATGGACTGGATCACCCGGTTGATGGAGGCGCTCGGCTCACCCGGCGCGGGGCTGGCGGTCGCGCTGGAGAACGTGTTCCCGCCGGTGCCGAGCGAGGTGATCCTGCCGCTCGCCGGGTTCACCGCCGGCCAGGGCAAGATCTCGCTCGTCGCCGCGATCCTGTGGACCACGGCGGGCTCGGTCGTCGGCGCGCTCGCGCTGTACGGGCTGGGCGCGTGGCTCGGACTGGAGCGGCTGCGCCGGCTCGCCGACAAGATCCCGTTCGTCACGGCGTCCGATGTGGACAAGTCCGACGAGTGGTTCGACCGGCACGGCACCAAGGCCGTGTTCATCGGGCGCATGGTGCCGGTGGTGCGCAGCCTGATCTCCATCCCCGCCGGGGTGTCGGGCATGCCGATCGTGAAGTTCACGCTCTACACCGCGGCGGGAAGCCTGGTGTGGAACACCGCGCTGATCCTCGCCGGGTACGCGCTCGGCGAGAACTACGAGCTCGTCGACCGCTACCTGGGCTGGGTGTCCACGGTGGTGCTGGCCTCGCTGGCCATCGCCATCGTCTGGTTCGTGGTCTCCCGCTCCAAGGCACGACGTTCGTAGACCACCGACGCCACCGCGATCGCCAGGCCGGCCAGCGACAGCGCCACGCCCACCCAGGCCGTGGACGTGTAGCCCCAGCCCGCCGCGATGGCCAGACCGCCGAGCCACGCCCCCGCGCCGTTCGCGACGTTGAGCGAGGAGTGGTTGGACGACGACGCGAGCGACGGCGCGTCCGGCGAGGCGTCCATCAGCCTGATCTGCAGCGCCGCCGCGAGGATCTGCACGACGAAGCCCAGCAGGAACAGGAAGACGAACATCAACCCGGGAACGGTCGCCGTGAGCCCGAAGAGGACCAGGATCACGCACACGGCGATCAGCCCGCCGAACACCGAGCCCATCGACGAACGGTCCACGAACCGGCCGCCGAACGTCGCGCCGAGCGTCATGCCCAGCCCGAACACCGCGAGCATCCACGGCACGACCGACGCGGGCAGGCCGGCGACCTCGGTCGTCAGCGGGGCGACGTAGGAGTAGACGGCGAACATGCCGCCGAAGCCGATCATGCCGGTGAAGATCGCGAACCACACCGTGGGACGTCCGAACGCGCGGACCTCGCCCTTCATCGACGCGCCCTCGACCTTCGCGAGTCTCGGCACCCAGGCCGCGATCGCCACCGCCGTGATGACGGCGATCACCGCGACCGCGAGGTAGGCCGTGCGCCAGCCGATCTGCTGCCCCGCGGCCGTCGCGAGCGGTACGCCCACGAGGTTCGCCACGGTCAGACCGACCATCACGCGCGCAACGGCCGTGCCACGCCGTTCGGGTGCGACGAGCGTGGCGGCGACGACCGCAGCGATGCCGAAGAACGCGCCGTGCGGCAGTCCGGCGACGAACCGCGCCACCAGCAGGAGGGTCTTGTCCTGGGCCACCGCCGACAGCCCGTTGCCCACCGCGACCGCGAGCATCAGGCTGATCAGCATGCCCTTGCGCGGCAGCTTGGCGCCGAGCACCGCGATCAGCGGAGCGCCGACGACGACACCGGCGGCGTAGAGGCTGATCGCGTGGCTCGCCTCGTAGTCGGGGATGCCGAAGGTCTCCGCGATCTGCGGCAGCAGTCCCATCGTCGCGAACTCGGTCGTACCGATGCCGAACCCGCCGAGCGCGAGAGCGGTCATGGCGCGGGAGTTGTTCAAGGCGTCCCCAGGACTGGTAGGTCGAGCTCTTAGTTAGCTACCGGAACGATTTTACGGTCCTTCTGACGCGCTTCAGAAGCCCCGCTGCGGTGCCGCTGCTCACACGGTCCAGCGACCGTGACGCGAAGAAGGCCGGCCCCGCGGGTGCGGGACCGGCCTCGTCGTGCGGTTCGGTCAGATGCGCGGGGCCTCGACGAAGGTCCGGCCGTTGAGCGGCTGCGTCGCACGGGCGTTGCCGGTGGTGAACTGGCCCTTGAAGCGCGCGATGGTCGCGGCGGTCACGTGCTGCTCACCCGTGAGGTACCACTCGACGCCCTCGGTGAACGGCGCCGTGGTCAGCGAGCCGGTGTAGTGCAGCGTGTGGTGGCCGACCGGCAGCAACCGGTTGAGGTCGATGGGCTCGACGTCCACCGGCGCACCGCACTCCGGCGCGAGGTTCGCCAGCACGTCGTCGACGACGGAGTGCGAGCCGACGACCAGCGGAACACCGACGACGAGCAGCTTGCCGGCCGCGCTGCGGTGCACCAGGTGCATCTCCAGCGGCGTGTTGCGCCCG
>JASLAV010000172.1 GCA_030146905.1 Lentzea sp.
GAAGCCGGTCTGGCCGCCGAACGCCGGCTGGCTCCCGTGGCCTGCCTGCGCCGACGGATCGCCGGTGGCCTGCTGGTCCGGCGCGCGGGACAGGCGGACCGGGACCGTCGGGACGTCCGACGGGTCGTCGTCCACGTCCGCGGAGCTCAGGAAGGTGGTCGACATCAGGTCCCGTTCCGGGGCCTGCGGGATCTCGTCGGGGGTGGGCACCGACAGGATCGGGTCCGGGATCGACGGCAGCGGCCCGCGGCCGGGCTCCTGTTCGGGCTCGGGGAGCTCCACCGGTTCCTGTGTGGGAACGGACGCGTCCGGTTTCGGCTTCGGGGTGCTGAAGTCGAGCGAGCTGAAGTCGAGGTCGGGGAGCTTGCGCTCGTCCTCGCCGGCGGTGGCGGGAAAGCCCCCCGCCGGGGTGTTCAGGGGGTAGGCCGGGTCGTCCAGGTGGGGACCGAAGTCCGGGGCCGCGGGCGGGCGGGAGAACGCCGCCGCCAGGCCGGAGCGGCCGGGCGTCTCCGGGGACGTCGTCCTCTGGTCTCCTAAACGAAGACCCGCCGGGAAACCCTGCTGTGCCTGGGACTCCGGGTTCGAGGCCTCCTGGGCGGTGGCGCCGCCGAAGTAGCTCGGCGCCGACGCCGCGTCCGCGGAGCCCGACCCCTCGGTGGCGGTGAAGTAGCTCGGTGCCGACGGCGGTTCCTGGTCCGGGGAGCCGTGCTGGCCCTGCGGCTCCTCGCTCGCGTAGCCGGCGTCCTGGCGCGCCGCAGCGGCGAAGAAGTCCTGGGAGAACTGGGATGGCGCGCTCGGGTCGTCCTGGCGCTGGTGGGACGGGGGCTCGACGCGCCACGACGGGGTCTCGGGGTCGGAGCCGGTGTCGCGGGCCCGGCGGCGGCCCCCTGCTCGCAGCCCCTGGGCCTTGAGCATGTCCAGCACGCTCTCCTGCTGGGACCCGGAGGCCTCTGCCCTGGCAGCCTCCTCGCGTTCCGCGGCCTGGCGGGCGACTTCCTGGTGCGCCGCTTCCTGACGAGCCACGTCGCGGCGAACCGCCTCCAGGCGTGCGGCCTCCCGGCGCGCGATCTCCTGGCGGGCGGCCTTCTCCTGGCGGGCCGCCTCCTCGCGGGCGGCCCGGTGCCGGGCTGCTTCCTGGCGAGCGGCCTCTTCACGAGCCGCCTCCTGACGCGCCGCTTCCTCGCGCGCCGCCTGTTCGC
This sequence comes from Lentzea sp., assembly GCA_030146905.1. The sequence goes on from JASLAV010000172.1 coordinate 1,200, forward strand.
GGGCGGCCTCCTGGCGAGCGGCTTCCTGGCGAGCCGCCTCCTGGCGCGCGGCCTCCTCCTCGGCCGCCCTGGCCTCGCGCTCGGCTTGGGCGCGCTGGTCGGCACGCGCCTGGCGTTCCGCCTCGATCTGGCGGCGGGCCTCGCGCTGCAGCTCCATGAGCTGCTGCTCGACCTTGCGCTTGCGCTCCTGCTCCGGGCTCAGCTGCGGCTGCCCGGCGGGTGGCTGCGGCTCGGCGGGTGGCTGCGGGTCTGCCGGCAGTGGTTGCCCGGCGGACGGCGGCCGCTCAGCGGACGACGGCTGCCCACCGGGCGGTGTCTGCTCGGCGGGAGCGTCCTTGATCACGGGGATCTGGGCGATGGTCGTCGGTGTGTCGTCGCCGATCTCACCGGCGGCCACCCTGGCGGCGCGACGGCGGCCGCTGACCATGGCTCCCGCGGAGGCGATCAGGCCGGAGGCGGGGACGGTGCGGTCGGACGACGAGGGTGCTGGTGGCGGTTCCACAGGCTCCGGGGTCTTGTCTTCTGGTTCGCCGAACGGCTGGACCATGCGCCACCGGTCGGCGGCGTGTTGTCGTGCTGCCGACAAGCCTTCCACGGTCATGTCCTCTGCTGCACGGCGGACGCGGTTGGCCTTCAGGCCTTCGCCTTTGCGCACCTGGACCGGACGCCACTGGCGCAGCTGGTGCTTCAGAGCGGCGGACAACGCGCCGTCGGTGACGACGGGCATGCCCTCGATCGGGCGGAGCAGGTCCGCCAGTTGCCGGTGCAGGTCGGCCGGCTGGCGGTGCACGCCGGAGAACTCGGCGGCGAGCCGGGCGCGGACCGCGTAGACGGCGCGGGCGCGGCGGCGTTCGGCGGCGTGGGCGGACCGCAGGTTCGTGAGCGCGTCGGCCAGCTCGCCGGACACCTCGTGCACGTGGGCCAGCGCGAGCAGGCTCTCCGCGAGGAGGGTGTCGAGCTGGTGCCGTTCGGCGCTCGCCGCGGCTTCGCGCAGCATCTCGCGGGCCGGCACGACCCTGCCGGCCGGCAGGTGGACGCGCGTGGCCAGTGCCAGGCGCAGCCAGCCCGTCGTGGACGCCGACGGTGCGCGCACCGGGCGGTCGAGCAGCGGGGTGCCTGCCTCGCTCGCGTCGCGCAGGCGGTTCGCGTCCATCAGCGCCAGCACCAGCTCCAGCGTGAGCCGGCCGACGCCCTGGCCGCTGTCCGCCGCCGGGTCGGTGAACCTGCTCAGCAGGTCCAGGCCCTCGCGCGCGGCACCGATGGCGGCGGAGATGTCGCCCCACCGCCGGTGCTGCGCCGCCTGCACCGCGCGGACCAGGCCGCGCAGCAACAGGCGGGTGTCGTCGTCGATCGTCGGGTCGGCGACGTAGAGCTGGTCAGCCTCGGCGAGGGCCCGCGTGGGCTCGTCGCCGCGGCCGACCGTGACGAGGCACTCGCTGGCCTGCACCAGAGCAGAGGCCCGCAGTTCCGCGGGCACGTCAGGTGCCTCCAGCACGGGCGTCACCGCGGCGAAACCCGTCAGCGGTGCGCCCACCGACCGCGCGCACGCCGCGAGCTCGACCCGCAGCAGCCACGCGGTCTCGTGCTCACCGGCGGCCTCGGCCGCCTTCAGCGCGTCGATCGCCCTGTCGGCGACGCGGACGCCGCGGCCCACGCGGTTGCCCGCGAAGACCACCAGCGACTCCGCCCGCAGGCGGTCGGCTTCGTCGCGGGGGGAGGTGGCGAGGGCGAGGGCGCGTTCGCCCAGCACCAGAGCGAGCTCCGGTGCCCGCCAACGCAGCCGCCAGGCGGGCGCGACCAGCGCGCTCGCCTCGACGTCCGCCTGCGTCTCGCCCCTCGCCGCCACGACGTCGCCGTTGCCCTCTCAGTCCCGTGTCAGCTTGCGATACGTGACACGGTGCGGCCTGGCGGCGTCGGCACCCAGGCGCTCGAGCTTGTTCTTCTCGTAGCCCTCGAAGTTGCCCTCGAACCAGTACCACTTGGACGGGTCCTGGTCCGTGCCCTCCCACGCGAGGATGTGCGTGGCGACGCGGTCGAGGAACCACCGGTCGTGGGAGATCACGACGGCGCAGCCGGGGAACTGCTCGAGAGCGTTCTCCAGCGAGCCGAGCGTCTCGACGTCCAGGTCGTTGGTCGGCTCGTCCAGCAGGATCAGGTTGCCACCGAGCTTCAGCGTGAGCGCGAGGTTCAGGCGGTTGCGCTCACCGCCGGACAGCACGCCCGCGGGCTTCTGCTGGTCGGGACCCTTGAAGCCGAACGCGCTGACGTACGCGCGGGACGGCATCTCGACGTTGCCGACGTGGATGTAGTCGAGTCCGCCGGACACGACCTCCCACACGTTCTTCTTCGGGTCGATGCCGCCGCGGTTCTGGTCGACGTAGGACAGCAGGACCGTGTCGCCGACCTTCACGTCGCCGTCGTCGGGCTGCTCGAGACCGACGATCGTCTTGAACAGCGTCGTCTTGCCGACGCCGTTCGGGCCGATGACACCCACGATGCCGTTGCGCGGCAAGGTGAACGACAGGTTGTCGATCAGGACCCGGTCGCCGAAGCCCTTCTTGAGCTTGTCGACCTCGACCACGACGTTGCCCAGACGCGGGCCCGGCGGGATCTGGATCTCCTCGAAGTCGAGCTTGCGGGTCTTCTCCGCCTCGGCTGCCATCTCCTCGTAGCGGTCGAGACGCGCCTTGGACTTGGCCTGGCGGGCCTTGGCGCCCGAACGCACCCAGTCGAGCTCGTCCTTGAGGCGCTTCTGCAGCTTCTGGTCCTTCTTGCCCTGGACCGCGAGACGCTCGGCCTTCTTCTCCAGGTAGGTGGAGTAGTTGCCCTCGTACGGGTGGGTCCTGCCGCGGTCGATCTCGAGGATCCACTCGGCCAGGTTGTCCAGGAAGTACCGGTCGTGGGTGACGGCGAGCACGGCGCCGGCGTACTGGGAGAGGTGCTGCTCCAGCCACAGGACGCTCTCCGCGTCCAGGTGGTTGGTGGGCTCGTCGAGCAGCAGCAGGTCGGGCTTGCTCAGCAGCAGCTTGCACAGCGCGACGCGGCGGCGCTCTCCACCGGAGAGCTTGGTGACGTCGGCGTCGGGCGGCGGGCAGCGCAGGGCGTCCATCGCCTGCTCCAGCTGCGAGTCGAGGTCCCACGCGTCGGCGTGGTCGAGCTCCTCCTGGAGCTTGCCCATCTCCTCCATCAGCTCGTCGGAGTAGTCGGTCGCCATCAGCTCGGCGATCTCGTTGAAGCGGTCCAGCTTCACCTTGATCTCGCCCAGGCCCTCCTGGACGTTGCCGAGGACGGTCTTCTCCTCGTTGAGC
>JASLAV010000222.1 GCA_030146905.1 Lentzea sp.
GACCTCGTCGTCCGGTTCGACCGGCTGGCCTGCTCGACGAGCGAGGTCACCGCCGCGGTGATGGCGGTGGCGGAGGTGCGGGACTTCCAGATCGACGAACCCGGCCTCGAACAGGTCATCCGGAAGGTCTACGAGAACAGGCGGGGGTCCGAGGCGTGATGCGCCCTTACGTCGCGATGGCCCGGATCGCCTGGCGCAACGCCATCGTGTTCCGGGTGCCGTTCCTGATGGGCCTGACGGCGCTGGTGTTCAACCTGCTGGCGATGCTCGCGCTGTGGCGGGTGCTGCTGGAGTCCGGGCAACGGCTCGGTGGCTTCAGCTGGCCGGAGATGCGGACCTACCTGCTGATCGCCTTCCTGTCGAACTGCCTGATCTCGACGTTCACCGACTTCTCCATGTCGTCGCGGATCCGCAGCGGCATGGTGGTGGTCGACATGGTCAGGCCGGCCGACTACCAGCGCACGAAGCTGGCGGAGTGCCTCGGGTTCGCGCTGGTGGAGCTGATCGCGGCGGTGGGCGTGTGCGCGGTCGCCGCCGCGTTCTTCGGCGGTGTGGTGCTTCCGCCGCCACCGCAGCTGGCGCTGTTCCTGGCGAGCATGATCGCGTTGGTGCCGCTCAAGTTCGTCATCGTCTACATGTGCGGCCTGCTGTGCTTCTGGACGGAGAACCACCACGGCATCAGCCTGGCGAGGACCGCGGTCGCGGGCATCCTCTCCGGTGCGGTCGTCCCGCTGTCGTTCCTGCCCGACTGGTTGCGCGTGCTCGCCGGCTTCCTGCCCTTCCAGGCCACCGTCTCCACGCCCGCCTTGCTGTTCCTGGGCCACAGCACGGGAACGGAGGCGCTGCGCATGCTCGGCGTGCAGGTCTTCTGGGTGCTCGCACTGTGGTGGGGCGCGCGGCTGGCCTGGAACGCCGCGTCCCGTCAGCTGACCGTCCACGGGGGTTGAGGTGCACACGCTCCGGATCTACCGCCGCTGCCTCGGCGCGCAGTTCCGCGCCACGCTGGAGTACCAGTCCGACTTCTGGGTGCTCGTGGTCGCCGCGGTGCTGACCCAGGCCGCGGGCCTGCTGCTGATCGCCACGATCTTCGAGCGGGTGCCCCGGATCCACGGCTGGGGCGTCTGGGAGGTCGTGCTGATCTTCGGCATGATGATCTTCGCCCGGGGCGTGACCGAGCTGGTCGCCGAGGGCACGTGGGGGATGGCCACGCTCGTCAACACCGGCGAGCTGGACCAGATGCTGTTGCGGCCCTTCTCCTGCCTGCTGCAGGTGTGCGCCTACCGCGTCGGGATGAACTCGCTCGGCAACCTGACGGTCGGGATCGGCCTGATCGTCTCCGCGGTGGCGCGGCTCGACGTCGACTGGTCGCCGCCGCGCGTGTTCCTGGCGATCCTCCTGCTGGTCAGCTCGCTCGTGCTGAAGGTGGCGCTGACGGTCCTGGCCAACTCGACGTCGTTCTGGCTGCGCGGCCGGATCAACACGTTCGCGTCGAGCCTCAACCAGCTGGGGGAGCTGGCGCGCTACCCGTTGACGATCTACCCCGCGGTGCTGCGCGCCACCCTCGCGACCGTGCTCCCGTTCGCGTTCATCGGGTTCTTCCCGGTCTCGTTCGTGCTCGACCACGGCACCCTCGCCTGGGTGGGTCTGCTCACCCCCCTGGTCGCGGGCTGCGCCGCCGCCGCTGCCGTGGCCGTCTTCCGGCAAGGGCTCAAACGCTACGAGGGCGCGGGGAGCTGACCGCGCCGAGGAGGAGGAACAGTGGACCTGACCGACCTGTCCCGCCCCGACAGGGGACTGCGCTTTCCCGGCCACTTCCGCTGGGGCGCGGCGACTTCGGCGTTCCAGATCGAAGGGGCCGCCAAGGAGGACGGCCGCGGCGAGTCGGTGTGGGACGTCTTCGCCCGCGAGCCCGGCCGCGTCCTCGACGGCACCACGGCGGACGTCGCAGCCGACCACTACCACCGCTACGAGCAGGACCTGGACCTGATGCGGGACCTGGGGATCACCAGCTACCGGTTCTCGATCTCGTGGCCGAGGGTGCTGCCGGACGGCAAGGGGCGCCCGAACCGCAAGGGGATCGACTTCTACCGCCGTCTCGTCGACGGTCTGCGGGATCGCGACATCGAGCCGATGGCGACGTTGTTCCACTGGGACATGCCTACCGCGCTGCAGGACGTCGGCGGCTGGGAGAACCGGGACGTCGCGAGCTGGTTCGCCGACTACGCGAGCCTGATGTACGAGGAGCTCGGCTCGTCGGTCGCGACCTGGCTGACGCACAACGAACCCAAGACCGTCGTCCTGGTGGGCTACCAGCTCGGTTTCCACCCGCCCCGGCACGACCCGGCCGCCGCCGACGTCGTCCTGCACCACCTGCACCTGTCCCACGGTCTCGCGGTGCGGGCGTTCCGCGAGTCGTCGGCGATCGGGCGGATCGGGGTCGCGATCGCGTTGTCCCCGATCTACCCACTCGACGAGACCGTGCCGCCGGAGGCGGTGGACCGCAAGGACATCAGCGAGAACCGGGTTTACCTCGACCCGTTGTTCCGCGGTACCTACCCCGAGAACGCGTTCGCGCCGGACTCCCCGGTGCACCAGGCGATCCACGACGGCGACATGGAGATCATTGCCAGTGAGATGGACCTGATGGCGTTGCAGTACTACACGCCGATCCACGTGGACGCCGAAGGACACCGGCGTGAGCTGTTCCCGACGTCCGAGGCGTCGTGGCAGCAGATCTACCCGGAGGGGATGTACGAGATCCTCACCCGCTTCCGGGCGGAGTACGGCGATCTCCCGATCAGCATCACCGAGACCGGCATGCCCGTGGCCGACGCGCTGGTGGACGGCAGGGTGCACGACGAGGCGAGGATCGACTTCCTCGAGGGGACGATCGAGGCGATGCACCGGGCGGT
>JASLAV010000246.1 GCA_030146905.1 Lentzea sp.
GCCTGCTCAAGACGCACCTCGGTCCGATCGAGACCGAGGAGGGCCTGCACTACCTGCGCCCCGAGACCGCGCAGGGCATCTTCACGAACTTCCTGAACGTGCAGACGACGTCGCGCAAGAAGCCGCCGTTCGGCATCGGTCAGATCGGCAAGTCGTTCCGCAACGAGATCACGCCGGGCAACTTCATCTTCCGCACCCGCGAGTTCGAGCAGATGGAGATGGAGTTCTTCGTCGCCCCGGCCGACGCCGAGCAGTGGCACGAGTACTGGCTCCAGCAGCGCTGGAACTGGTACACCGACCTCGGTCTGAGCGAGACCAACCTGCGCTTCTTCGAGCACCCCAAGGAGAAGCTCTCGCACTACTCGAAGCGCACCGTCGACATCGAGTACCGCTTCCAGTTCGGCGGCCAGGAGTGGGGTGAGCTCGAGGGCATCGCGAACCGCACCGACTTCGACCTCACCACGCACTCGAACCACTCGGGTGTCGACCTGTCGTACTTCGACCAGGCCACGAACTCGCGCTACAAGCCGTTCGTCATCGAGCCCGCAGCCGGCGTCGGCCGTCCGATGATGGCGTTCCTGCTGGAGGCCTTCACCGAGGACGAGGCCCCGAACGCCAAGGGCGGCGTGGACAAGCGCGTCGTGCTGAAGCTCGACAGGCGCCTCGCCCCGGTCAAGGTGGCCGTGCTCCCGCTGTCGCGCAACGCCGACCTGTCGCCGAAGGCCCGCGACCTCGCCACGGCCCTGCGCCGCAACTGGAACGTCGACTTCGACGACGCCGGTGCGATCGGTCGCCGCTACCGCCGCCAGGACGAGATCGGCACGCCGTTCTGCGTGACGGTCGACTTCGACACGCTCACCGACCTGGCCGTGACGGTGCGGGAGCGCGACACGATGTCGCAGGAGCGCGTGGCGATGGACCAGCTCGAGGCGTACCTGGCAGCACGCCTGATCGGCTGCTGACGCTACTCCGTTCGGACGCAAACCCTGCTACGCTGTGAAGTCGGTTCGTCACAGCGTGCAGGGGGGCCTTGCAGTGGTCGAGGACAGCCGCAGGTGGGGCTTCGAGGAAGCCGAGGACTGGGAGCACGAGCGGCGGACACCGCCGCTTGCTCCCCAGGACGACGGATGCGTCGGCGTCGATGCGAGCGGCGCCGTCTCGGTCGTCGTCGAACTCGACGGTTGTGTGCGCGAGGTCCGGCTCACCGCGCAGTGGCGTGACACCGTCGATCCACGCGCGCTGAACGCCGCCGTGCTCAGCGCGGCCAACAACGCGACCATGCGGGCGTTGTCGCGCAGCGTGGAGGCACGAGGGGATCTGACGGCTGCCGCCCCGCCCGATCCGAGCGCCGAGGTGGACGAGACGCCGTTCACCCGCGCCGACGCGGAACGGCTGTTCGCCGCCGTGAACGCCGAGCTCGCCGCGTTCGGCTCCCGCCTCGACCAGACCGTGAACGTCCCGGTGCGGGCGGAGAGCCGCGGCGGGCACGTCAGCGGCACCGCGCAGTCCGGCAGGGTCGTCGCCGTCGAGATCGACGGCCACTGGCTGCACGCCGCGCCCAACCCCGAGGTCGAGGGCGAGCTCGCCGAGGTGCTGCGCGCGTTGCACGACCGCGGCACGCCCGCATCCCAGCCGTCGGGGCCGGCCATCGCGCAGCTCCAGGCCCTGGCGAGTGACCCGGCGAGGTTGCTGCGGAAGGTGGGCCTGGCATGAGTGACCTGAAGGTCGCGCTCGATGCGATGCGCGCGGACGCGGGGTTGTGGTCTACCGCCGCCGACACCGTGCAGGGCCCGCGAAAAGCCATCGGCGGACTGGCGCTGACCGGCGACGACATGTCGATGTGGGCGGTCGACCGAGGTCTCGACCGGACGTACGAGAACGCCAGGACGGTGCTCGAAGACCTGCTGCGGCAGGCGATGACCGCGTTCCACGGCCTCGGCGACGGCCTGCGCGCCGCCGCCGACACCTATGAGCGCCAGGAAACCGAGAACCTGCACGAAATGAAGCGGCTCACGGGGAGCTCAGGTGACCAATCCACTGGTGCTGCAGGCTGACCGGAAGGCCGAGGACGTCGACCGCGACATCGAGCGGTTCTTCGACGTCGTCAACGCGACGATGACCTGGGTGCCCCCACCACTGCGATGGGTGGTCGATGAGGTCGAGGAGGGCGTCCGGTGGCTCATCGAGAAGATCACCGAGCTCCGCGACCGGTACGACCAGTTCAAGCGGCAGCGAGGTGACGCCGACCGGCTCCGTCAGGTCGGTACCGCCTGGGTCGAGCAGGTCGGTGATGTGCTGGGTGACGTCGCGGGCACGATCGCGCTCGACAAGATGCGCACGAACGTCGAGTGGGAAGGCGCGGCTGCGCGGGCCTACGCGGCGACGGTCCCACCGCAGTCGCAGGGCTTGAACGCGGTGAAGGACATCGCGAACCAGATGCGCACCTCGTTGAACAGCCTGGCCAACTCGATCGACGCGTTCTGGATCTCGATGATCGTCGCCCTCACCACCTTCGCCGTGGCGGCGGCCGGCGCGATCGTGGCGGCTTGCACGGTCGTGGGTGTCCCGGCCGCGATCGGCGCCTTGGCAGGCGGTCTGACCGCGGTCATCGGCATCATCGGCGCCACGGTCATGGCGCTGGAGTCGCACACCAACACGATCGAGACCGAGCAGAACGCGATCATGCAGAAGGTCCACGACATCGGCCGCGAGTGGACGATGCCGGCCGTCGGTTCTGACTGGGAAGCGGTCAGGTGACCACAGTCGGCCGGAAAGCGGCACCGCAGTGGGTGTGGGTCTCCGCTCCACGCGTCGAGTGGATCAGAGCGCGCACCGTGTCGACGGGAGTGGTCGTCATCTGGCTGGCGCTGGTGTCCGGGATCGTGCTCGTCGGGGTCGGGCTGAACCTGCCGTCGTCCCACGTCCCGATCACCCGGATGGGAGCGGTGATGGCAGGGCTCGGCGCGTTCTGGGTGCTGTTGTCCGGCGTGAGCCTCGTCGCTGCCCGGACCTGCGCCAGGAACGGGTACCTCGACGTGAACACCGCGTCGTCGCAGCGCCGGGCGCTCGGGGTGTTGTGGTGCATCGCGATCGTCTGTGTGATGTTCGCCTGGTTCCTGGAGGTGGTGACGCTGGGCGGCATGACTGGACCGGTGCCGTTCACAGCCGGTGCGGCGGTGTACCTCGCGGTGCTGGCACTCCTCGTGGTGCTGGGCGGGGTCGCGTTCTTCACCGCTCGCAAGGTGTTGCGGCTCAGCCCTTGACGCCGAGCTTCGCCAGGACGGCCTGCGTGACGGCGTTGATCGACTGACGAGCCGTGGCCCAGTCGCCGGTCGGGTTCGTCGTGAGCACGGCGACGGCGTAGCGGTTGTCGAGTACGCCCGCGCTGTGCAGGTAGACGTCGCTCGGCAGGTAGAACATCCAGCCCTGCTTGGCGTAGACGCCGGTGACGCCGAGCAGGC
>JASLAV010000252.1 GCA_030146905.1 Lentzea sp.
GGCGTTCCTGACCGGGGTTCGTCTCGGGTTGTGGCCCGCTCTGGTCTTCGTCGTCGCGGCTTCGGCCTTGCTCGTGCTGGTCAACAAACTGCCGCGCGTCTTCCACCCGCCCGGCCGCGCGCACGGGATCATCACCGCCGCACTCGGCTTCCTCGCGGGTGTGTTCGCCGGGCTGGTGGTCGGCCTCGCCGGCTTGTGGCTCGGCGAGATCGGATCGCCGTGGCCGTACACCGTGGCGTACGGGTTCGTGGTGGTGGCGTCGTTCTTCTTGGCATTGGGGTTCGTTCCGGGCGATGCACCCATCCCGTGGTCCGTGCTGATCGCGGCCGCACCGGCTGTCACGATGTTCTGGACCGGCCCCTACACAGTGCTGGCGGGCATGGGGATGGGCTTTTCCGCAGGCGTGGCGGGTGGGGTCTTCGCCGCGGCCGTGGGACGTGTGTGGCGCACGGTGCGCCCGGCGCAGCAGAAGCGCATGCGGCTCGGACGGCCGTGGTGGGTTCAGCCCGCTGTCCCGGTTCTCGGCACGGTCGGCCTGCTGGGCGGGCTCGGCACGACGGGCTCCTGGGGCACCGCACTCGGTGTGGCGCTGGGGCTGCTGGTCACACCGACGGCCGCCCGCGACTACGTCTGGCCGTTCGACGCGCTCGCCGAAGTCGCCGCCGAGGGCGTCACGCGGCCCCTGTCGCTGGGCGAGTTGTCGTTCCGCCGCAAGGCTTTGCTGCACCTCGCCCAGGACCGCCTGCTGCTGACCCGCGTCGACGGCGAGTACCGCTTCGCCCACGTGGCGCTGCGCGACCACCTGGCGGGGTGCGACCCGACCGCGCTGCTCCGGGCCACGCGCCGTTGAACCTTCTCGCTCCGCGGGCCGTACGGCCTGGCAGAGAGGTCGGGTGGTGTTCCACGTGCGCTGGTCGAAGGGCTGGATCGCGGGTGCCGGGGTGTTCTCGGTCGTCACAGCCATCGGAGGCGCGGCATTCGCCCTCGCCGGCTCCGGTGCCCCCGCGGCGCAACCGGGCCCCGCGGGCAAGGAGGTCTGCACAGGACAACCCCTCAGCGCGGTCGCCTCGACCGGCCCGGCGGGCGTGACGTCGGACAAGTTCCCGGTCGGAACCTCCCTGCGCCTCACGAACCTCGCGAACGGACGGGCGATCACCGTGCCGGTCACCGGAGCGTCCACCGGGTGCGCCGTGCTGAACTCCGCGGCTTTCGACTCCCTGCGGTCGTCCCCGTCGGACACCGCTCTGCGGCGGGTCCGCGTGGAGATCGTGGGCAACGCACCGGCGCCCACGCCTGTCCGACCGGTCGCCTCGCGCGTGCGGGCTTCCGGAGTCGTCGGCCAGGTCGTGTGCGACGGCGCGGCGGTCGGGCTGTCCGCGGTCAGCGGAACGCCCGGTGCCTTCTCGTCGCAGCTGCCCGTCGGGACTTCGGTCAGGGTGACCAACCTCGACAACGGGCGGCAGACGACCGTGCGGGTCATCGGGGTCGGACCGGCCTGCGTGGTGTTGAACAGCGCCGCGTACGAGCTGGTCGGCGAGTCCGGGAAGAGCGTGGTCGAGCGGGCCCAGATCGAGAAGGTGACCTGAGCCGGGCCTGGGAGTGCTACCAGTCCATCGGCTCGTCGGGCTCCTCCGGTTCGGGCCACTCCTCCGCGTCGCCGGTCGACCCCCACGCCGCGCCACCAGGGGTCGGGGTCTTCTGCTTGGGCTTGGCGGCGGCGGGGGCCACCGGAGCGGCGGGGGCGGGACCGCCGCCTGCCACCACCTCGAGGATCTGCTCGCCGTACTTCGTGAGCTTCGCCTGGCCCACGCCGCTCACGGCGCCGAGGGCGGTGAGCGAGCCGGGACGTGAGGCGGCGATGGCCTTCAGGGTGGCGTCGTGGAAGATCACGTACGCCGGGACGCCCTGCTCACGGGCCTGCTGGGCACGCCACTCGCGCAGCGTCTCGAAGAGCGGCGTCGCCTCGGCGGGCAGGTCGACCTTCGGCTTGGCCGCCGCGGCCGCGGCCGTGCGGGTGGTCGAGCGCGCCGGGGTCGGGTCCTTGCGCAGCCTGACCTCGCGCTTGCGGCCCAGGACCTCGGAGCTCGCCTCGGTGAGCACCAGGGTCGAGTACTCGCCCTCCACCGCCAGCAGGCCCTGGGCCAGCAGCTGGCGGACCACGCCCCGCCACTCGCTCTCGTTCAGGTCCTCGCCCAGGCCGAACGTGCTGAGCTGGTCGTGGTCGAACTGGATGACCTTGGCGGTCTTGCGGCCCAGCAGGATGTCGATGATCTGGCCGGCGCCGAACTTCTGACCGCGCTCGTTGCGCAGGCGCCAGATCGTGGAGAGGACCTTCTGGGCGGCGACCGTGCCGTCCCAAGACTCGGGTGGCGTCAGGCACGTGTCGCAGTTGCCGCACGGGACGCCGGTCTGACCGAAGTAGTCGAGGAGCATGGTCCGGCGGCACGTGATGGTCTCGCAGAGGGCCAGCATCGCGTCGAGGTGCATCTGCGAGCGGCGCCGGAAGGCCAGGTCGCCTTCCGACGACTCGATCATCTTGCGCTGCTGCACGACGTCGGACAGGCCGTAGGCGAGCCAGGCGGTGGACGGGAGGCCGTCGCGGCCGGCGCGGCCCGTCTCCTGGTAGTAGCCCTCGACGGACTTCGGGAGGTCGAGGTGGGCCACGAAGCGGACGTCCGGCTTGTCGATGCCCATGCCGAACGCGATCGTGGCGACCATGACCAGGCCGTCCTCGCGCAGGAACCGGGCCTGGTTGCGCTGGCGGACCGACGCGTCCAGCCCCGCGTGGTACGGGAGGGCCTGGACGCCGTTGGCCACCAGCGCAACCAGGCCCGGTTCCTGCGCGAGGACGGCCTGGTCATGGTCGCCACGATCGCGTTCGGCATGGGCATCGACAAGCCGGACGTCC
>JASLAV010000262.1 GCA_030146905.1 Lentzea sp.
TGCCCATGCCGAACGCGATCGTCGCCACCATCACGACGCCGTCCTCGCGGAGGAACCGCTGCTGGTTGGCCGCCCGCACGCCGGAGTCGAGACCGGCGTGGTACGGCAGCGCAGTGATGCCGTTCTCGACGAGGAAGTCGGCCGTCTTCTCGACGGAGGCGCGGGAGAGGCAGTAGACGATGCCCGCCTCGCCGCTGTGCTCACCGCGCAGCAGGTCGAGGAGCTGCTTCTTGGGCTCCTTCTTGGAGACGATGCGGTACTGGATGTTGGGGCGGTCGAAGCTGGAGACGAACTGGCGGCCCTCCGAGAGGTCGAGCCGCGTCAGGATCTCCTTGCGCGTCGCGTCCGTCGCGGTGGCGGTCAGCGCGATGCGCGGCACCTTCGGCCACCGCTCGTGCAGCTGCGTCAGCGAGAGGTAGTCGGGCCGGAAGTCGTGGCCCCACTGGGAGACGCAGTGCGCCTCGTCGATCGCGAAGAGCGCGATCTCGCCCTGGTCGAGCAGGCGCAGCGTGGCCTCGGACGTGAGGCGTTCCGGCGCCAGGTAGAGCAGGTCGAGCTGGCCGTTGACGAACTCGGCCTCGACCATCCGGCGCTCGTCCCAGGACAGCGAGGAGTTCAGGAAGCCCGCGCGCACACCGAGGGCGCGCAGCGCGTCCACCTGGTCCTGCATGAGCGCGATGAGCGGCGAGACCACCACACCCGTACCCGGCCTGACCAGTGCGGGGATCTGGTAGCACAGCGACTTGCCACCACCTGTCGGCATGAGCACGAGCGCGTCGCCGCCCGAGACCACGTGCTCGACGATGTCGGCCTGGTCGCCGCGGAACTCGGGATACCCGAAGACGCGCTGCAGGACCTGCAGCGCGTCTCCGAGAACGACACCCTCGGTTGAACCCATGCCGCGATGCTAGCGAGCACCACCGACACTCCCGCCGACTAGCCCAGCTCGCCCCTCATACCAGCGGAGACGCTGGTGGCGATCAGCGGAGCGGCCGACGCCGCCGGCACGGTGCCCTTCAGCGGGATCCGCACCGACGTGCTCGCCAGGTCGACGGTCAGCCTGGGCAGCTGGCTCGGCCGCACGGTGACGCTCGAGTCGGTACCGCCGATGAGCAGGCCCAGCCGGTGTCCCGCCGGGATCACGTGGTCCGTTGTGGACAGTCGGAACGTGAGGTCGTACCTGGTGCCCGGCGTGATCGTGCGCGTGACCGAGCGCGACTCGTAGTTCGCGAGATCGGCCCAGCCCCGCGCGATGATCTGCGCGTCGACGTTGCTCGCCGTCGCTTCCGTGTTGCGGTAACAGGCGTCATCGCCCGTGCGGTTCTCGCCCCAGCACGACTCCGTGGTCAGGGTCCGGATGCCTTCGCCCGTCCGCACCCGTGCCGGGCCGTAGTCGACGAGGTACGCCGTCAGGTGCGCGGTCGGCGTCGACGACGACACACCCACCGTGATCGACGACGTGCCCGCGACGCGCAGGGGTGAGGTCAGCGGTGCCGTCGAGTAGACCACCCGGCCGGTGTTCGAGCCGGAGAGCCAGGTGGACGGCGTCGCACTGCCGTTGTCGGTGAACGCCGCCGTGCCCGTGCCGGCTGCCGTGCCGAGGCCCGAAGAAGAAGGACGCAGCACGGTGCCGACGGTCCCGGTGGGCGGCCACGTCTGGTCGTCCTCCCACTGGTCCGGCGCGCGCTCGGCGGAGACCTGCGCTTCCTTCTCGATGCCGTTCTGCACGTTCAGCAGCCAGCGGTCGAACCACCGGTGCAGCGTGGCGACCCACTCACCGCGCCGGAAGTCGAACGGGTCGACGTGCGCGGTCTGCGAGAACCACAGCTTCTTCGGCACCGACGCGGGCAGCGCGTCCCAGAACTGGCCGTACTGCAAGGTCTTCACGTTGAGGTCGTTCTGCCCGTGGATGGCGAAGACCGACGCCTTCACGCGTGAGGCGTTGCGCACGAAGTCACGCGCCTGCCACATCGCCGTGTAGTCGCCGTTGGCCGGAGAGCCGTTCGTCATCTGCGTGCGCACGGCACCGCACCGTGAACGCGCGTTGGTGTTCTCGAACTGCGAACCCAGCCCGGTCGGCGAGCTGTAGCTGTTGTAGGCGACGCCGTCCGAGCGGAACCAGTCGTACCAGGAGCTGATCGCCGCGATCGGCACGATGGTCTTCAGGCCGTCGATCCCGGTGGCCGCCACGCCGTTCGCGATCGAACCGTCCCACGACTTGCCGATCATGCCGACGGCTCCGGTCGACCACGAGGCCGACTTGGTCGCGCTGCCGGTCAGGGACGAGTAGCCGGTGCGGCGGCCGTTGAGCCAGTCGATCACCGCCGTGCCGGACGCGATCTCGGACTGGCCACCGACGTCGACGCAGCCCCGTGACCGGTTCGTGCCGAGGAAGTCGACCAGCACGACCGCGTAGCCGCGCGGCACGAAGTAGTTGTCGTAGAACAACGGGAACTGCACCGGCACACCGGCGGAGTCGTAGGTCTTGACCTCGCCCTCGTTGCCGCGGCCCGTGCTCTGGTAGTAGGGGCTGGCCTCCATGATCACGGGAACGCGACCGGTGGTGGACGGCCTGACGATGTCGGCCGCCACCCGGTCGCGGGCGCCGTCGCCGTCGAGGTCGAGCCCGGAGTCGACGTAGACGGTCTCGCGGACCGCGTCGGTCATCGAGTGGATCGGCGCGGACACGCCGCCGGACAGGGTGAACGCCGGTGTCGCCGCTGTAGCAGGGAGTGGCGTCAGGGCCATGGCCCCTGCTAGCGCCACTGCAACACGAACACGCTTCATGAAGTTTCACGCTAAGGAGTGACGCAGTCACTCGTCAGAGCCGAAAGTCGTGATCCTCCGCTGTTGCGCCGGCCGCGCCACGTGGCGAATATTCGACCTCCGTGAGCTTCACCTTCGAACCAGGGCGCACCCGCGTCGTCTTCGGCCGCGGCACCGCTGCCTCCGTGCGGGCGGAAGCCGAGCGGCTCCGCGCGACGCGTGTCCTGCTGATCGCCCGGCACGGCGGTGACGAGGTGGCGGCCGCACTCGGTCCGCTGCTCGCAGCGCGGTTCGCCGGTGCGGCCATGCACACGCCCGTCGAGGTCACGGAGCGCGCGCTCGGGCTGTTGCACGAGCACGGCGCCGACTGCGTGGTGTCGGTCGGTGGCGGGTCGAGCACCGGGCTGTCGAAGGCGCTGTCAGTGCGCGCCGGCGTGCCGCAGATCATCATCCCGACCACCTATGCGGGCTCCGAGGTCACGCCGGTGCTCGGGGAGACGGCGTCGGGGCTGAAGAAGACGCGGCGCGACCCGGCGATCCAGCCGGACACGGTGATCTACGACGTGGACATGACGCTGGACCTGCCGCTCGACGTCACGGTGACAAGCGCGTTCAACGCTCTCGCGCACGCCGTCACCGCACGAGGCAACGAGAACCCGTTGATCGACGCCATCGCGACCAAGGCGATCGAGGGTGTCCTGCACGCTTTGAGCGCAGATCCGTCCACTGTGGATGC
>JASLAV010000303.1 GCA_030146905.1 Lentzea sp.
GCCCCTCGTGGCAGGCGTGGATGACAGCGATGGCAAGATCGTGCCGTGCCGATCGAGCAGCCCGGCAGTGTCGAGCCGGAGACCCAGGTGTTCGCGAAGATCCCGACCGTGCAGCCGGAAGCGGCGACCATCCCAGGAGTCGCTCCCGTGACACCCACTCCATCAGCACCCGCGCCGCCGCCCGCGCGCCCGCCCAAGTCGTTCACCCGGCGGCTGGCGCGCCGCATCCTCGGCCCGAACCTGATGACGAAGAAATAGGTTCACGCGGCTACCGGTCGGGGACCTGGCCCAACCCGCCGCAGGCCCGGCAGGCGGTCCGGTCCTCGTTGAGCCCAGAACCATGGCAACGGCTGCACTCCTTCACAGAAGAACAGTGTCCGCCTCTACTCCGAGTGGAGGCAGCCGCCAACCAGGGACGGCCACGGCAATAATGGGCGATCCCCATCGTTTACGCTCGGTGATCACCCCTGGATGGACGGTCCGGCTGGAACCTGGTTGGCGCGGGCGGCGTCGCCCGTGACGGTCCTCCCGCGTTCAGCGTGCGGCAGCCTCCACCAGCCCGAGCACCCGCGTGGGCACGGGTGCGCCATCTCGCGCAGGACCAGGCCTTCCGGACCGGGAACGGGTTGTTGCCACGACATCGTCCCCGACCCCCGGCACAGCAGGCAGAGGTCGTCTTCAGACTCCACACCAGGTAAGTACTCCACACGGGACACTTCGGGCAATCGCTGGATCGAGGGGAGATCGTCGATGGCAGTCGTGGTGGTGACCGGGGCGGGTTCCGGTGTGGGTCGCGCGGCGGCGCGGACCCTGCTGGCGGCGGGGTTCCAGGTGGCGCTGGCCGGGCGGCGCGAGGACGCGCTGGCCGAGACCGCGCAGGGCTTCGGCGACTCCGCGTTCGTCGTGCCGGCGGACGTGTCGCGTGAGGACTCGGTCGTCGCGCTGTTCGACGCGGTGGTCTCGCGCTGGGGCCGCGTGGACGTGTTGTTCAACAACGCGGGGACGAACGTGCGGCCCACGCCGATCGAGGAGTTCAGCCTCGGTGCGTGGGAGAAGGTCGTCGGCGTGAACCTGACGGGCGCGTTCCTGTGCGCGCGTGAGGCGTTCAAGGTGATGAAGACCCACGGCGGCGGCCGCATCATCAACAACGGCTCGGTCTCCGCCGCCGTGCCGCGCCCGCACGCGGTGGCCTACAACGCGACCAAGCACGCGATGACCGGGCTGACCAGGTCGCTGTCGCTGGAGGGCCGCGCTTTCGGCATCGCGTGCGGGCAGATCGACATCGGCAACGCGGCGACGGCGCTGACCGAGCGGATGGGCCAGGGCGTGCTGCAGGCGGACCTGGAGGTCGCCGCGGAGCCGACGTTCGACGTGCAGCACGTGGCCGACGCGGTGCTGTACCAAGCTCGGTTGCCGTTGGACGCCAACGTGCAGTTCATGACCGTGATGGCCACGACGATGCCCTACATCGGCAGGGGCTGAGCCTGGTAGAGCCCACCGCCGCGTTCCAGCAGACCGAGGTCCACGAGGTAGCGGCGGATGGTGACGTGGTCGACCTCTCCCCGTCGCACCACGCCTGGAGCCGCTCGTTGATCTCGTTCTCCTCGTAGTAGGTCCGCGGCACGAACGCCTGCGACGCGACGTGCTCGAGGATCTTGCGGCGCCGGTCCTGCGCGACCGGCAGCGAGACCAGCCTGTCGCCGCGCACGAACGGCGCGAGCCCGTCGGCGGGCATCGGCTCGGTGAGCGCGGCGGCGAGCGGCTTGAGGTCGGACGGCCGGGCGGGGTCGCCCTCGACCAGCCCGGCCTCGCGGAGCTTGCGCAGCGCCGTCGCGGCGTCCTTGGCACCGGTTCCGGCCGCGGCGGCGATGTCGGCGAGAGTGCCGGCGCCGAGGACGACGGCGGCGAACACCCGCAGCCTCACCGGTTCGGCCAGCACGCGCACAACGGTTTCCGGAGTGGTCATGCCTGCGAACCTAACGCCGCCGTCCACCGCTTTTACCTCGACGGCGCGCCCTGCCAGTCGCTCATCTGCCCACCAGGCCCCCGGCCATGACGTCGCCCAGGTAGCCGTCGAAGTCGGGTGCGTCGGGCTCGAGGACGTGCCGGACCCAGGCGCGGCGCTCGTGCTCCAGCGGCGGCAGCTCCCACACGCAGCCGATGAGGTCCTTCGGGATGACGGTGAAGCGCGTGAGGTCCGGGTCGGTCGAGCCGAGGAACGGCTGGTCGCCGGACACGGCGGTGCGGCAGTGCAGGACGTTGTCCCAGACCCAGTTGTAGGCGTTGAGGTACATGCCCGCGGCGCTGCGGTGCAGCACGGTGACCGTGGCCGGCGGGGTCGGGTCCTCGAAGTCCGGGTAGATCGTGGGCAGGAAGGCGTGGGCGGCCTCGCGGATGTCGTCGGTGATCTCCAGGCCGGGGGTGACGACCTCGTAGCGCTTGACGTGCCTGCCCGCGATGAGCAGCGGTTCCTTGACCGCCAGCTCCTTTTCGTAGAAAGCCATGGGTCGAACGTATGAGCTGTCACTGACAACGTGTGTCAGTGATCGACTCGTGCGTCCGGGGAGGCGAGCGGCGCCTTCTGGCCGGGTAACGGGCGGATGAGCCTGAGGTCGGCGCGTTCGAGCCACGTGTTCACCAAGCGAGCGGCGCCGGAACGGGACCGGATTGGTCGGGCTCGTACCCCGCCTGTTCGCTGCGGCGCATCCGCGCCTGCGCGACGGTCGAGGAGGCGGGCGTGCAGGCGACGACCGAGGCGGTGGTGCTGTTGCACTCGATCCGCCGCACCCTCGTGTGGATGCTGGCCATCATTCCGATCACCGCCGGTGCCCTGCTCGTCCTCGGCGACACCGCCGACCCGGCACCGTGCACCTCGCTCTACGACTGCCGCTGACCACCCCAGGCGCCTGCCGGTCACATCACTGACAACCCTGTGTCAGTGTGTCCGCGTGCGCGCGAGCCGTCTGGTGTCCCTACTCCTCCTCCTGCAGACGAAGGGGCGGATGACCGCGCAGGCCCTCGCCACCGAGCTGGAGGTGTCGGTCCGCACCATCTACCGCGACGTCGAGTCCCTGCACGCGGCCGGCGTGCCGCTCTACGGCGACGCGGGCCCTCCCGGCGGCTACCAGTTGCTCGACGGTTACCGCACGAGGCTGACCGGCCTGACCGAGCAGGAGGCGGAGTCGCTGTTCCTGGCCGGCCTGCCGGGAGCCGCCGCCGACCTCGGGCTCGGGGCCGCGGTGTCGGCGGCGCAGCTCAAGCTGATGGCGGCGTTGCCGTCGTCGATGCGCGACCGGGCCTCGCGCATGGCGGAGCGGTTCCACCTCGACGCGCCCTCCTGGTACTCCGCGCCGGAACCCTCGCCGTTCCTCGGTCTGGTGGCGGACGCGGTGTGGCGGGAACGGCTGCTGGAGGTGACCTATCGGCGCTGGCAGGCGCCGGAGGAGGTCACGCGGGTGCTGCGGCCGCTGGGTCTCGTGCTCAAGGCGGGGCGCTGGTACCTCGTGGCGCAGGGGTCGTCGCGGATCTCGACGTACCGGGTGGGGCAGATCCAGGCGGCCGCGGTGCTCGACGAGTCGTTCGCGCGGCCGGAGGGGTTCGACCTGGCGGCGCACTGGGTGGCGTCGCTGGAGGACTTCGAGGCGCGGCAGTTCACCGGTGAGGCGGTCGTGCGGTTGTCGCCGCGTGGCTGGGAGTCGTTCGCGTCCCACGTGTTGCCGGCGGTGGCGCGGGCGGCGGAGCGGTCCGCTGTGGACGAGGGCGGGTGGGTGCGGGTGACGATCCCCATCGAGTCGGTCGGGCACGCCGCCGGGATGTTGTTGCGGATGGGCGGCGAGGTGGAGGTTGTCGCGCCGGACGAGCTGCGCGCGTACGTCGCGTCGGTGGTGCGGCAGCTGGCGTCGATCTACCTGACCTGACCGAAGCGCGCGAGGTGGTGCCACAGGTGTTTGACGACCTGCGGTGGTGCGTGCGCGTCGTCGAGCTCGGCGGGGGTGATGACGCCGTCGCGCGCGATCGCCAGGCCCAGTGCGACGGACTCGGGTGTGCGGTAGCCGGCGTGACGCCGCAGGTCCTCTGTGGACAGGCGGAAGCCGGGGTGGTGTTCGACGGGGCAGGGCAGGGCGGGGACGTCGGTGTGGCCGGGGTCGAGGACGAGTGCTTCGACGTCGTCGAGCGTGACGGGGCCGTGGACGTGGGCCTCGACGTAGTCGTCGAGCTCGTCGCGGCCGCCGGTGAGCGGGATCAGGGCGAACCGGCGCGCGGTGCCGAAGTCGACGGGGTCGAAGACGCTGTCCGGGTAGCAGAACGTCGTGCGGTCCAGCACCTGTTCCTTCAACCGCAGGTGTGCCGAGCCGAACCGCGGCGCGGCGCCGTGCGGGAGCCTGCGGTGGTTGAGGGCGCCGTACTTGGGCCGCAGGGTGGGGTCGGCGTTGTCGTAGGCGCCGCCGAACAGGCGGCTCTCCCACTGCCAGCGGGCGCCGCCGGGGTGGGCGGTGAGGCCGCCGTTGCCGGTGCCCGTCTCGAACTGGGACCGGTAGACGCCCTCACGCGCGAGGGCGTCGAGCACACCGCGGCCGGGGTGGAAGTTGAGCGTCACGCGCAGATCGCGCGGCAGCGGTCCACCGGCCGACCGCGCGGCGACGTGCGCGATCGCCTGGTCAAAGGGCACGGTCGTGCGCCCTCGCCAGCGTCAGCTGTGCGGCGATCGCGCCCAGCAGGGCCATGAACATGTCCCACTGGGTGTCCCAGACGTCGCCCTGGGTGCCGAGGAAGTCCTGCGCCGCCGAGCCGCCCAGGACCGCCGATGCCCACTCGAGGAGTTCGTAGACCGCGCTGAACGCCAGGCACACGGACGTCACGAGGACGAACAGCCAGCCGCCGGGCTTGAGCGGTGTCCTGCGCAGGAGCAGTTCGCGGGCGAGGACGGCGGGCACGAAGCCCTGGACGAAGTGGCCGAGCCGGTCGTAGTGGTTGCGGGCGAGGTCGAACCAGTCCTGCACCCAGAAGCCGAGCGGCACGCGGGCGTAGGTGTAGTGGCCGCCGAGGACGAGGACCAGCGCGTGCAGGAAGAGCAGCCGGTACAGCAGTGGTGTGAGCCGGAAACGGCGGTAGGTCGCGACCAGGACGACCGCGCCGATCACGACCGGTCCCACTTCGAGGTACCAGGTCGTGCGGTCGTACGGGCCGATGCCGGACGCGACGAGGGCGATCGCGGTCAGGGCGAGCAGGACCAACGGCTCGGTGGCGGAGCGCTTCCGGTCGAGGTTCACGCGTCGAGGGTGCCCGAGGTCAGCAGCGCGCGTGCTCTCTTCGCGGCGATCTCCATCAGCGCGGTGAGCTCCGCGGCGTCGAACCCCGGCGGCGGCTCGACCGCGAGCACCACAGGTGTGGTGGTCGGCAGTGCGGGTCGGTCGGGCAGCTGACCTGCGGGTTCGGCCGAAACCACCACAGGTGTTCTGGTTCCCAGGGGTCCGGCGACGCGGTCCTTGAGCGCGGTGAGGAGTTCCTGTTCGGGTTTTCCCTTGAGCAGCAGGAGCACGAACGGGTCGGCGTCGAGCAGCCAGCCGACCTGGAACGCGAGGGCGGCGGCGTGGCGGCACGGGAGTTCCCAGCCGTCGCAGTCGCATTCGGGTTCGAGGTCGCCGATGCCGGGCAGCAGGTCCACACCGGACTCTTCGGCGGCGGCGACGAGGTCGCGCGGCATGTCGTTGTCCAGCAGGGCGGCGATGTGCCCCGCCTGGTCGGCGACGCGGTCGAGGAACCGTCCCCATTGGACTTCGGTCAGCGCGGGCACGACGACGGTGGTGTTGTGGACGGTGCCGTCGTCGTGGACCTGGGCGTGCAGGCGGCCGGGGCTGACGGTGATCGGGCCGACGACGCCGGCGTGGGCGTAGCGGCGGCCCAGGCGGATGATGCCGGTGTCGAGCGCGGTGTCCTTCAGGGCCTTCACCCAGGCCTTGCCCCACCACGTGGTGGCGACGCGGCGTTTCACCTTGGGGAACGCGGCGAATCCGCGTGCGGTCATGGCGCGCTCCTGAGCTGGACGAGGTCGGCGAGTTCGGCGTCGGTCAGTTCGGTGAGGGCGGCCTCTCCCCCGTGCAGGACGGCGTCGGCGAGGTCGCGCTTGTCCTGCAGGAGCGCGGCGATGCGTTCCTCGACGGTGCCCTCGGTGACGAGCTTGTGGACCTGGACGGGCCTGGTCTGGCCGATGCGGTGGGCGCGGTCGGTGGCCTGGTCCTCGACGGCGGGGTTCCACCAGCGGTCGAAGTGGATGACGTGGTCGGCCCTGGTGAGGTTGAGGCCGGTGCCGGCGGCCTTGAGCGAGAGCAGGAACACCGGTGCGCGGCCCTGCTGGAAGTCGTCGACCATCCGCTCGCGCCGGGGCACGGGTGTGCCGCCGTGCAGGAACAGGGTGGGGTGGGCGATGTGCTGTTCGAGCAGCCGGGCCATGCCGACGTACTGGGTGAACACCAGTGCCGAGCCGTCCTCGGCGACGATCGTGTCCAGCAGTTCGTCGAGCAGCTCGAGCTTGCCCGAGGTGCCGTGCGGGCGGTCGTGGCCGAGGTAGTGCGACGGGTGGTTGCAGATCTGCTTGAGTCCGGTGAGGAGCTTGAGCACGAGGCCGCGGCGTGCCATGCCGTCGCTGGTGGCGATCTGCTCGAGCGTCTCCCTGGTGAGCGCCTCGTAGAGCGCGGCCTGCTCGACGGTCAACGAGACGAACCGGTCCGTCTCGGTCTTGGCGGGCAGTTCGGGGGCGACGCCGGGGTCGGACTTGCGGCGGCGCAGCAGGAACGGCCGCACGACCTTGGTGAGCGTGTCGTCGGGTTCGGGCCAGCGGGTGCGGAACGCGCGGTGCGTGCCGAGCAGGCCCGGTGTCGTCCAGTCCAGGATGGACCACAGCTCCGACAGCGAGTTCTCGACGGGCGTGCCGGACAGGGCGACGCGGGCGGGCGCGGGGATGGAGCGCAACGCCTTGGCGGTGCCGGAGTGCGGGTTCTTGACGTGCTGGGCCTCGTCGGCGACGACCATGCCCCACCGGTGGCCGCGCAGCGCCTCGGCGTCCAGGCGCATGGTGCCGTAGGTCGTCAGGACGACGCCGGAGCCGGTGAGCGTCCGGTGTGGACCGTGGTAGCGGGTGACGGGTGTGCCGGGGGCGAAGCGGTGGATCTCGCGTTCCCAGTTGCCGAGCAACGAGGCCGGGCAGACGACGAGAGTGGGGTGCTCGTGGCCGCGGTGCAGGTGCAGGGCGATGAGGGTGATGGTCTTGCCCAGGCCCATGTCGTCGGCGAGGCAGGCGCCCAGGCCGAGGCTCGTCATGTGGGCGAGCCAGCGCAGGCCGTGCAGCTGGTAGTCGCGCAGCCGTGCCCGCAGCGCGGCGGGTTGAGGGCACTCGGGAACGGTGGTGATCGCCGTGGCGAGTCTGTGCGGGGCGACTTCGACGTGTTCGCCGTCGATGACCGCCACACCGGTGAGGGCGGCGGTGACGGCCTGCACGGCGGTGATCGGGCTCAGCCGGTCGCGCGCCCGTTTCTTGAGCTTGGGGTCGACGAGGACCCACTGGTCGCGCAGTCTCACGATCGGCCGGGAGGCCTCGGCGACGACGTCCATCTCGGTGTCGGTCAGCTCGTCGCCGCCGAGTGCGAGCCGCCAGTCGAACGTGAGCAGGTCGTCGCCGGTGAACGTGCCGCCGTGCTCGCCGATGACGGCCTTCGCGGACAGCGTGGTGGCGAGGTCGCGGGGCCAGTGGACCTCGATGCCGGTGCCGAGCAGTTCGGCGACCTCGGCGTCGGTGAGTTCGGCCTGGTCGAGCAGGCGTGACAGTGGCGGCCAGTCGACGCGGCTCATCGCCCTGATGGCGTCGAGTTCGCGGCCGGAGCCCCGCACGTCGCGCGGGTGGGGGTCGGTGACGGCGCGGACCTGGACGATCGCGCGGAACCGCTGGTCCTCGGTCGTCTCGACGCGCAGGGAGATCGTGACCTGCTCGTCGGCCCACGCCCTGAGCTCGGGCACGTCGTGGGACTCGGTGCCGGCGAACGGGCCGTCGCCGGTGCGCGGCAGCGCGTCGGCGACGGCGTCGAGGAACGCGCGGAGCTCGTCGTAGTCGCCGTGCGCGGCGAGCCGGCGCAGGTGCAGCTCGTCGGCGTGGTCGAGCGGACCGACGCGCCAGGTGTCGTGGTCGCCGGCCGTCACGCCCGGCACGATCCGGCCGCGCGCGACGAGGCTGAGCGCGGTGGCGGCCGCCACCGCCCAGTACCCGTCGTCGTGCAGGACCTCCGGCAGGGCTTCGAGCAGGGGTTTCCCGTGGAGCTGGCCGAATCTGGGCGGGTCGGCAGGCACGAACATACCCTGTACCGTACACGATACGGTACGGTAGGGTCGTCCCGTGATCGAACACACGGGCAGCGGTGACCCCGCGCGGACGCTGGCGTTGCTGTGGCGCACCCGGGAGCGCGTGTCGCGCAAGGGCAAGCCGGACCTGAGCGTGGAGGGCATCGTGCGGGCGGGGATCGCGCTGGCCGACGCCGACGGGCTCAAGGCGCTGTCGATGCGGCGCGTGGCCGAGTCGCTGGGCGTGGGGACGATGTCGCTCTACACCTACGTGCCCGGCAAGGGCGAGCTGATCGACGTCATGGTCGACACCGTGCAGGCCGTGACCGCCAGGGTCCCGGCCGAGGGGTGGCGCGAGCACCTCACGTCGGTGGCGCGGGAGAACCTGGCCCTGTACCGGCGGCACCCGTGGCTGCTGCAGGTGGCGCCGTCGCGGACGGTGCTGGGACCGCAGGTGGCGGCCAAGTACGACTTCGAGCTGCGCGGCCTGGAGGGCGTCGGCCTGTCGGACGTGGAGATGGACTCGGTGCTCAACCTGGTGCTCGGCCACGTGCAGAACAGCGCGCGGGCCCTGACGGCCGCGGCGGTGACCGAGAAGGAGACCGGGCTGACCGACCAGCAGTGGTGGGACGCGGCGGCGCCGTTCCTGATGACGGTGTTCGACCCTGCCCGCTACCCGGTGGCCGCCCGTGTCGGCGCCGCCGTCGGGCAGGCGCACCAGAGCGCGTTCAGCCCGGAGCACTCGTTCGAGTTCGGCCTGGAGATGATCCTGGACGGTGTCGGGCGCCTGATCGGGTCACGCCGGGCGTAACGGGCGCGTGACACCTCGCGGGATGCGTCGTTAATTCCCACGCGGTGTTCTCCGGTTGCCTACAGTTACGCCACGCTGATCAACCTGCCGCCGGATCAACTTGCCATGGGAGGCCCGCTCGTGGTGCTCGACTCGCAGCCCCGGCAGGCGCTGGTGCGCCGGGTGACCGGCCTGGCGCGGTCGACACCGGGGCGGCTGAGCCTGATCGCCGTGGTGCTCGTCCTGGCCGGGCTGTCCAGCGGGTGGCTGTCGACGTGGAGCGTGAACCGGCAGGAACGGGCGCTGGAGGACCTGGCGACCCGCTCGGAGCCGCTCGCGCACGCGGCGCAGGAGGTCTACCGGGCGTTGCAGGACGCCGACGCGACGGCGGCGAGCGCGTTCCTGTCCGGCGGCCTGGAACCCCCGCAGCTGCGCGAACGCTACGAGGCCGACATCGCGCAGGCGCAGGCGGCGCTGTCGGTGGCCACGGCCTCCTCCCCCGAGCTGACCACGACGCTGTCGGCGCAGCTGCCGGTCTACACGGGCCTGATCGAGACGGCCCGCTCGAACAACCGGCAGGGCTTCCCCGTGGGCGCGGCCTACCTGCGCGAGGCCTCGGGGCTGATGCGCACGCAGCTGCTGCCCTCGGCGCAGGAGCTGTACCGGTCGGAGACCGACCGGGTGGCGAAGGCGCAGGACGAGGCGAACTTCCCGGTGGCACCGGCGCTGGTGGCGCTGGCGTTCGTGATCGCGCTGGTGCTCACCCAGCGGTACCTGACGCACAAGACGAACCGGCTGCTCAACGTCGGCCTGCTCGTCGCCACGGCGGCGTCGGTGCTGTCGCTGCTGTGGGTGACGACGGTGTCGGTGCTGGTGATGAACGACGTCGCGGACTCACGCGCCGCGTCGGCGAAGGTCGACGTGCTCGCCCAGGCGCGGATCGCGACGCTGACCGCACGCGGCGAGGAGACGCTGACGCTGGTCGCGCGCGGTGCGGGCCAGAGCTACGAGAAGAACTTCGTCGAGGTGACCCGACGGCTGCAGGGCCTGCTCGACCAGGCGAAACGGCTCGACGACACCGAGGCCGTGACCGCGGCGGAGAACCACTTCCGGCAGTGGCAGCAGGCGCACCAGCGCATCCGCGCGGCCGACGACGCCGGTCAGTACGACGACGCCGTGGCGTTGATCGGCGACCCGCACTTCGACTCGTTGGACCAGGACCTGGTGCGGGCGATCGGACAGGCGCGGCAGGACTTCAGCGACGAGGTGGCGGTGGCCCGGACGTCACTGGCGGGCACGGTGGTGGGGGTGGTGGTGCTGGCGTTGATCGGTGCCGTGGGATCGACGATGGGGTTGTGGCAGCGCCTCAAGGAGTACCGATGAGACGACTCGCCCTGGTGTCACTCGCGCTGCTGGGCGCCTGTTCCGCGGGCCCGCCGCCGAGCCAGATCGTGCCCCGCGACGCCCCGGCCCCGCAGCCGGCCGGCGCCAGCACCGTGACGGCGGCACCGAGCAGCTCGCCCGCTCCCGCGCCGTCGTGCGACGCGACGGCGAGCCTGCGGCCGGGCGCGCTGCCGGCGGCGGGCCAGATGCCGGCGGGCTCGACCATGGAACGCATCCAGCAGCGCGGCCGGTTGATCGCCGGGGTGGACCAGAACTCGTACCTGATGGGGTTCCGCAACTCGTTCACCGGCGAGATCGAGGGCTTCGACGTCGACGTGGCCCGCCAGATCGCGCGGGCGGTGTTCGGTGACGAGAAGAAGGTGCAGTTCAAGGTCGTCACGGCGGCCGAGCGGATCCCGATGCTGCGCAGCGGCGCGGTCGACGTCGTGGTGCGCACGATGACGATCACGTGCGACCGGCTGGAGGACGTGGACTTCTCGCAGGTCTACTACCAGGCGGGGCAGCGGGTGCTGGTGCGCCGCAACTCCGGCATCGGCGGTGTCGAGGGTCTCGCGGACAAGAGGGTGTGCGTGGCGTCGGGGTCGACGTCGCTGGGCAACGTCGTGAACAGGGTCAGGACGACGGTCAGCGTGCCGAACTGGACGGACTGCCTGGTGATGCTGCAGCAGGGGCAGGTGGACGCGATCTCCACCGACGACACGATCCTCGCCGGGCTGGCGGCGCAGGACCCGTACACCGAGGTGGTGGGGTCGCGGTTCACCGACGAGTCGTACGGGGTGGGGATCCCGAAGGGCCAGGAGGACCTGGTCCGGTTCGTCAACGGCGTGCTGGAGCGGATGCGGGCCGACGGGACGTGGCGCGGGATCTACGACCGGTGGCTGGGCCGGCTGGGCCCGGCACCGGCGCCGCCCGCCGGTCGTTATCGGGACTAGGGAGGAGGGGGTCCGGATGAACGACGAGGTGGACCTGCCGGAGACGGGGCCGTCGACCGCGCCGGGTACCGCGCCCTGGTCGGCGTCGCAGGAGCTGAGCAGGGCGAACTCGGGCTGGTCGAGCTCGGGGCGGGTGCGGCGGGGCAGTGCGCGGTCGATGAGCCGCGGCCGGTTGGGCGCGGGCCTGGTGGAGGTGCCGCGGGTGCCCTACCGGGACCCGAAGACCGCGGTGCTGGCCGACCCGGAGGTGCCGGAGGCGAAGCGGTTCTGCTCGAAGTGCGGCAAGAAGGTCGGCCGCCGCAAGGACGGCAAGCCGGGCAGGGTGGAGGGGTTCTGCCCGCAGTGCGGTCACGCCTACTCGTTCACGCCGAAGCTGGCACCGGGTGAGGTGCTGCACGACCAGTACGAGGTGCTGGGGTGCCTGGCGCACGGCGGCCTGGGCTGGTTGTACCTGGCGCTCGACCACGCGGTGAGCGACCGGTGGGTGGTGCTCAAAGGCCTGCTCGACTCGGGTGACGCCGACGCGATGGCGGCGGCGCTGGCGGAGCGGCGGTTCCTGGCCGAGGTCGAGCACCCGAACATCGTGAAGATCCACAACTTCATCCGGCACGACGCCGGCGAGGGCGACAAGCTCGTCGAGTACATCGTGATGGAGTACGTCGGCGGCGAGTCGATCAAGGACATGATCACGCACCGGCGCCGGGAGGGCCGCGGTGACGAGGCGCTGCCGCTGGCGCAGGCCATCGCCTACGTGCTGGAGATCCTGCCCGCGCTCGGCTACCTGCACGGTGTGGGGCTGCTGTACTGCGACTTCAAGCCGGACAACATCATCCACACCGAGGAGCAGCTCAAGCTGATCGACCTGGGCGCGGTGCGGCGCATCGA
>JASLAV010000348.1 GCA_030146905.1 Lentzea sp.
GTCGAAGCCCAGCCGGGCGAGAAGGCGAGGAAGGGTGCCGCCGCGGCCGCGGCCGGACTGGTCGCGGGTGCCGCGGCCGCCGAGGCCGCCGGGCTGACCGCTCCGCCCGCGAAGGCCGAGGAGCCCGCTCCGGAACCGGAATCCGCCGCCGAGGAACCGGCACCAGAGCCGGAGCCCGCTGACTCAGAGCCCGCCGAGCCCACCGCAGCTGAACCCACCGCCGCTGAACCCGCTACCGCTGAACCCACTGGCGCGGAACCCGTCGCGGCCCCGGAACCCGAGCCGGAGCCGGAGAAGAAGACGACCGTCGCGGCAGCGGTACCCGTGGAACCCGCCGCTCCCGGCCCGCCGACCCCTGTGCTCGCCACGCCCGCGCCTGAGGCCGCGCAGCCCGCACCGGTCGCTCCCACGCCGGCACCTCCCGCCGAGGACGGGGAGAAGCGCCGCAAGTTCCCGCTCGTCCCCATCGCGATCGTCCTGCTCGTCCTGGCCGTAGGCGTCGGCTCGTTCCTGCTGTGGCCCAAGGGCGAGAAGAACAACCAGGCGAACGACCCCCCGGCGCCGAGCGGCACCTCCAGCACGAACCCGCCTGCGACGAGCCAGCCCGAGACGCAGTCCCAGACGACGACCACGACGCAGACCCAGCAGCCCGCACCCACGACCAACCCACCGGCCAGCACCCCCGGGCAGGGCGAGCCGCCCCCGCCTCCCGCGGGGCCGAAGAACGCCCAGGAAGCGATCACCGCGTACTACGCGCTCATCCCGGGCGACCTGCAGACCGGCTACTCCATGCTCACCGACAACCTCAAAGCCGCACGCGCCCGCACCTTCCAGGACTACCAATCGTTCTGGAGCGCCTACACGTCGGTGCAGTTGTCGAACTTCGTGCCACAAGGCAACAACACCGTGACCGTGACGTTGCAGTACATGCAGGGGGCAAGCGTTTCCTCCACCGAGACGCACACGTACACGTTCGTGCAGCAGAACGGCAAGTGGATGATCGACACCCAGGCATGATCTGCTCATGACCCGACGCGCACTCGTCACCGGAGCCTCCCGCGGCATCGGTGCCGCCATCGCCCACGCCCTCGCGGACTGCGGCCACCAGGTCGCCGTCCACTACCGCTCCGGCGCCGCCGAGGCACAAAGCGTCGCCGACGGCCTGCCCGGCGACGGCCACGTCACCGTCCAGGGCGACCTCGGCGCGGACCAGGCGGAGCAGGTCGTCGCCCAGACCGTCGAGAAGCTCGGCGGCATCGACGTCCTGGTCAACAACGCGGGCATCTACTTCCACCACCCGATCACCACGACGAGCTTCGACGAGTGGCAGCAGGCGTGGCGCCGCACGGTCGAGCTCAACCTGTACGGACCCGCCGATCTGGCCTGGCACGCCGTCCGGCACATGACCGCCGGGGCGCGCATCATCAACATCGGCTCGCGCGGCGCCTACCGCGGCGAGCCCGATGCCCCCGCGTACGGCGCGGCGAAGGCGGGTCTGCACGCGATGACCCAGTCGCTCGCCCAGTCCCTCGCACCGCTGGGGATCGCGGTGGCCGGTGTCGCGCCGGGCTTCGTCCGCACCGAGATGGTCACCGGCTTCCTGGCCGGAGAGGCGGGCGACGCGATCAGGGCGCAGAGCCCGTTCGGGCGCGTCGCCGAACCCGAGGAGGTCGCCGCCGCCGTCGCCTTCCTCGCGAGCCCGGCCGCGACCTGGGCCAGTGGCACGATCATGGATGTGAACGGGGCCTCCCACCTGCGCTGATGCGGGACCGGTCGACCGGAACCAGTTCCGGTCGCAAGTTGATCTTCCCGACAACCGGTCTAGACCACTACCGTCGCAGTGGGCGCTCGACGAAAGTGGAAGGCAATCCCTGCAATGCGTTCACTCCGTTCACGCCTCGGTGCCGCCGGCCTCGCGCTGGCCGCCGCCGCGGCGACGATCACAGTCATGGCGCCTGCCGCACAGGCCGCCTACCCCGCCGGGTTCAAGAGCGTCGGCTACATGCCGTCGTGGGCCGGCAACGTCAGCTCGATCCAGTACAGCAAGCTGACGCACATCAACTACTCCTTCGTCCTGCCGAACTCCAACGGCACGCTCCAGGGCGTTCCCGACCCCGGCAAGCTCCAGCAGCTCGTGAGCCTCGGTCACCAGAACGGCGTCAAGGTCTCGATCGCCGTCGGCGGCTGGAACGACGGCAACGACGACAACTTCGAGATCCTCGCCGCCAGCTCCAGCGGCCGCACGACGTTCGTCAACGCCCTGGTCAACCTCGTCAGCCAGTACAACCTGGACGGCGTCGACATCGACTGGGAGTACCCGGACCCCGGTGCCGAGGGCGACAACTACACGCTGCTCATGCGGCAGCTGGGCGACCAGCTGCACAGCCGCGGCAAGCTGCTCACGGCCGCGGTCATCAGCGAGGGCGGCACCGCCAACGGCGTGCAGCCCGCGGTGTTCGGCATCGTCGACTGGCTCAACATCATGGCCTACGACGGCGGCAGCCCGCACGCGAACTACGACTGGTCGATCAACTCGGTCAACTTCTGGAAGAACAGGGGACTGCCCGCGAGCAAGGCCGTGTTCGGTGTGCCGTTCTACAGCCGGCCGACCTACATCTCCTACGCCGACCTCGTGGCGCAGGACCCGGCCAACGCCAACCGCGACACCTACAACGGCAACTCCTACAACGGTCTGCCGACCATCCGCCGCAAGACGCAGTGGGCCCTGTCCAACGCGGGCGGGATCATGAACTGGGAGCTGTCCCAGGACACGACCGGCAGCACCAGCCTGCTCAACGCCATCTGGGAGACCGCGAGCGGCGGCACCACTCCCCCGCCCGGCGGCTCGATCGTCGGCTACGGCGGCAAGTGCGTCGACGTGGCGGCGGCGAGCTCCGCCAACGGCGCGGCCGTCCAGCTCTACACCTGCAACGGCACCAACGCCCAGCAGTGGTCCCGCAACGGCAGCACCGTCCGCGCCCTGGGCAAGTGCATGGACGCGTCCGGTTCCGCCAACGGCGCAGCGGTGCAGCTCTGGGACTGCACCGGCGCCGGCAACCAGCAGTGGACCGCGGAGTCCAACGGTCAGCTGCGCAACGTGGCGTCAGGAAGGTGTCTCGACGCCACCGGTCCCAGTTCGGCGGACGGCACCAGGCTCCAGCTCTGGGACTGCGCCGGTTCCGCCAACCAGCGGTGGACGTTCGCGTAGGAACTTCAGCCCGATGACGCAGGCGATGATCCCGGTGAGGAACACGATCTTCCACGTGGAGACCGGCTCCGCACCGGTGATCATCGCCCACGCCACCGTCAGCGCCGCGCCGATCCCGACCCACACGGCGTAGGCGGTCCCGACCGAGATCCGTTTCATGGCGAAGGAAAGCCCCACCATGCTCAGCGTGGCGGCGACGACGAAGACGACGTAGGCCCCCTGGGACAACGCCGTCGCCCACACCGCTTCGAGCACCGCGCTCGCCAGCAGCACACCCCAGTGCATCAGCTCACCACCTTCAGGCCCGCGACGCAGCCGATCAACAGCACGAGCAGCAACGCCTTGGCCACGGTGAGCCTCTCGCCACCGCGAACGGCCGCCACGAGCACCGTGAGCACAGCTCCGATGCCGACCCACACCGCGTACGCCGTGCCGACCGGGATACCCCGCATCGCCCACGCGAGACCTACGACGCTCAACGTCATCGACACGGCGAACACCACCACCGGCCACGGCCGGCGGAAACCGTTCGACGCCGCGAGCGCGGTGGCCCACACCGCCTCCAGCACCCCAGATGCCACCAGCACCACCCAGTACATTGGTACGACCGTACCAGAACAGCTCGCTACGATCGCGGCTGTGGCACCGAGCCTGGAAGACCTGCTGGTCGTGGGCGTGGCGTCGAGCGCCCTGTTCGACCTCTCCGCCTCCGACGCGGTCTTCACGGCCGAGGGCGAACAGGCCTACCGCGCCTACCAGGAGGCCCACCTCGACGAGCCGTTCGCACCCGGCGTCGCGTTCCCGTTCCTGCGCCGGCTGCTGCGGCTCAACTCGCTCGGCCCCCTGGTCGAGGTGATCGTGCTGTCGCGCAATTCCCCCGGCACGGGCCTGCGCATCCTGCGGTCGGCCGCCCACCACGGCCTGACGATCACACGGGCGATCTTCACCGAGGGCAGGGCACCGCACGAGTTCATGCCGGCTCTGAACATGTCGCTCTTCCTGTCCGCCAACGAGAACGACGTCCGCGCGGCGAGCGCGGCCGGGATGCCCGCCGGTCAGGTGCTGAAGTCGTCCTTCCTGGACGACGACGACCCGGCGTTGCGGATCGCGTTCGACTTCGACGGCGTGCTGGCGGACGACGCGTCCGAGAGGGTCTACCAGGCAGGTGGGCTGGACCGGTTCCAGGAGCACGAGGCCACCAACGTGGTCACGCCACTGGACCCCGGCCCGCTGCGGGACTTCCTCGCCGGGATCAACCGGATCCAGCGGCGGGCGGAGGACCGGATCCGGGTGTCGGTGGTGACGGCCCGGTCGGCGCCGGCGCACGAGCGGGCGGTCAACAGCCTCAAGGCGTGGGGGCTGACGGTGAACGACGCGTTCTTCCTGGGAGGGTTGAGGAAGGGACCGATCCTGGACGTGCTGCGGCCGCACATCTTCTTCGACGACCAGCGCGGGCACCTGGTCGAGACCGTGCCGTGCGTGCACGTCCCGTTCGGCGTGACGAATGAGTGACCTGGACTTGAGTAGCCGTACTCATGACAGTGCCGGTGTGACCCAGGACTCTCGGTCTCATGACTTCCACGCCCGCGAACACCCCGACGACCGGCGCCTTCTACGTGCAGGCAGTCCTGTCGTTCGGTCTCTCGCTGACCGCCGTCGGTGCCGGGGTGGTGTTCCTGCCCGTCGACGGGTGGGTGCGCGCGTTCCTGGGCATCGCGATGCTCTACACGGTCACGTCGGCGTTCACGCTGGCCAAGGTGATCAGGGACCGGCAGGAGGACACCTACATCACGAGCCGGGTGGACAGAGCTCGGCTGGACAAGCTGCTGGCCGAGCACGACCCGTTCAAGCTCGACGCGGCCTGACGCCGGAAGTGCCTCTCCTCGTCTCCCCTTCCCTGCGCGCCGGATCCCTCGGAGTCGTTGAACAACCGCGCCTGAACGCCGACGACCGCGTGGCGTTGCGGCCGTGGCGGACCGATGACGCCGACGCCGTGATGTCGGCCTTCGAATGCCCGGACATCCAGCGGTGGCATGTGCGGCGCATGGACACCCGCGACGAGGCCCGCGCCTGGACAGCGGGCTGGGCGCAGCGCTGGGAGGCCGAGACGGACGCCAGCTGGGCGGTCGTCGACCGCCGTGACCAGCCGGTCGGCCAGGTCGGGCTGCGCCACCTCTCGCTGTTCGAGGCGTCGGCGGACCTGTCGTACTGGGTGATGCCCCACGCCCGCGGCTCCGGGGTCGCCGCACGAGCCGCGCACGCCTTGACCCGGTGGGCCTTCGACGTCGTCCGCCTGCATAGGATCTCGCTGGAGCACTCGACGGCCAACACGGCGTCGTGCCGCGTCGCCGCCAGGCTCGGGCTCGGCCTCGAAGGCACCCTGCGGGGCGCCGCCCGTCACGCGGACGGGTGGCACGACATGCACCAGCACGCCCGCCTGCGCACCGACGCGAGAAGCCCGGCCACCCAACGGTGACCGGGCTCCCGCACCACGACCGGGCTACTTCGCCAGACCGTCCTCGATCGCCTTGATGATCGCCGGCCGGAGCTCGGCGGCGGAGATGATCGCGTCCACCGCACCGACCTCCACGGCCCGCTGCACGCTGTGCACCCGGTCGAACTCCGCGGCCATCTCGTTGAGCTTCTCCGTCCGCACCGACTGACGCGTGGTCACCAGCTCACCGGTCAGAGCGGCGCGCTCGGCACCGGAAGCCTCCGCCACCGCGGACTCCAGCTTCTTCACCCGCGGGTCGTTGGCCGTGCGGCCGTCGACCTCACGGGCGAACACCACGGCCGCGGCGGGCGCGCCGCCGATCACCGACGCGAACGAGCCCTCGACCGCGAGCACCGTCATGGACGGGTTCAGGGCCTTCGAGAAGACCACGAACGCGCCGCCGTGGTACCGCGAGATCACGGTGAACACGATCGGGCCGC
Organism: Lentzea sp.; assembly: GCA_030146905.1. The sequence goes on from JASLAV010000348.1 coordinate 6,143, forward strand.
GGAAGTTGACGATCGCTCGGCCGATCTCCGCGCCGTACTCCAGCTGCAGCTCGCGCATCGACTCCGGCGAGCCGTCGAACCCCGACAGGTTCGCCAGCACCACCAGCGGGCGGTTGCCGGAGGCCGCGTTGATCGCGCGGGCCGCCTTCTTCGACGACTTCGGGAACAGCGTTCCCGCGGTGTAGGTGTCCGGGCCGTCGGTGGGCGGGAAGCCGGTGCGGGCGACGCCGCGCGACTCGATGCCCAGCAGCGTCACCGGGATGCCGCCGAGGTGCACGTCCTGCACGACCGCGGTGTCGGCGTCGGCCATGCCCGCCCAGCGCTCCAGCACCTCGTGGTCCTGGTCGGACAACGCGCGCATCACCGTGCGGATGTCGAACGGCTTCTTGCGGTCCGGGTTCGCCTCGATCGAGAAGATCTCGCCGACCGTCGCGAACGGGCTGTCGCCCGCCACGTGCGGGTAGGACGACACGTCGCGCGACACCGGGTCCGAAGTGGGCACGCGGCGCGGTCCGGCCTCGCCGGGGACGACGTAGCTGTGCTCGTAGTGGGCCAGCAGGACCTCGAACGCCGAACGCAGGTTCGGGGCCCAGTACTGCGCCTGGCCGTTCGGGCCCATTACGCGGTCGTAGCCGCCGATGCCGTAGTTGTCCTCCGCCGAGACGCCGCCGGAGAAGTCGAGCGCCTGCTTGCCGGTCAGCACCATGGCCGAGTCCGGGGTCATGACCAGGATGCCCTTGGTGTGCATGAGCATCGTGGCCTCGGCGTTCCAGTACGGCTGGGCGCCGACGTTGATGCCGTTGACCACGACGTTGATCTCGCCGCCGGCCTGGGTGAACTCGACGATCCGCTTCAGCGCCGCCGCCACCCAGTCCATGTTCTCGACGCCGGAGCTCATCGAGATCTTCGCGCCGGACGACAGCGAGAACCACTCCAGCGGAACCGACAGCTCGGCCGCCAAGTCCAGGGCGTGGATGACCCGCGAGCACTCGGGCTCGGCGAGAGCGCCCAGCGACTTGGTCGGGTCGCCGAGCAGGACGACGCGCTTCATGCCCTCGGGGTAGGCCGGGGTCGGCGTGGTCACCACACCGACGACGATGCCCGCCTTGTTGCCGCCGCGCGGGCGGTCCACCGGCACCAGCGCGCCGTCGACGAGGTCGTGCTCGACGAACGAGCCGCCGTCGCCGACGAGCATGTCGACCAGCTCGTACGGGTAGATCGTGCCGCGCGACTGGGCCCGCAGGACGTTCTGGCGGTAGTCGTCGAGCGGCTGGACCGGCGTGGCCGGCGGCTGCACGAACGAGAACGACACGCCGGCGCCCGCGTCCTGGGCGATCCGGACGCCGATGTCGGTGAGCTCACCGGTGACCGGGTCCTTGCGGCGCGCCAGGAACAGGACCTCCTCCAGGTCGAGGCCCGTGGTCGTGGGCAGCACGCGCGAGCCGACCGCGTCGAGGTCCTTCGAGGACAGGTCGGTGGGCGGCCACGCGTACAGGACGACCCGGTTGGTCGCGAGGCGCGTGCGTCCACCGGCCTGCGCCCGCGCCCTGCGGATGCCGTCCAGGCAGGTCGCCAGGACGTCCTCAGCGGCGGGCAGTGCCACGATCCGGCCGTCGTCGTCGCGCAACGGGGTCAGGTCGCGGACCTGCCCGAGTGCGACGAGGCGCTCGTCGGACTTGTTCGACTTGGCCACCGCGCGGAACAGGTACACGTCCTCGTCCACCGAGGGCAGGCGAGTGAGGTCGAACTCCCGCAGCCGTTCCAGCTGCATGCGTTCGGCGATGCGCGGGTGGAGCCCGCGCACCAGCCTCTCCTCGGCGAACCCGTTGGAGGACGGGCGGAACGTGAAGTGGTGGTGCATCGTCTCGCCGCGACGGCCCGCCACCGTGGTGGTGATGCGGGTGATCGTCGGCGGCAGCTGGTGCGCGGCCAGCGCCGCGCCCAGACCGGCCGCCATCTCGTCCTGGTCGGACGGGCCGCCGGGCCAGTTGACGTAGAGGTCCGCGACGACCGCGCTGCCTTCGCCGTGCTTGACGACGTCACCGACGGCGTCCGCCAGCGACGGGAACTCCACCGCCGTCGACACGAGCCTGGTCTGCTCCGGCTCGTTCTCGGCGATGAAGAACGCGCCGTTGACGCGCGGGTTCTCCAGCGCCTTCTTGGTGTAGTAACGGCGGGCCAGCACCTCCAGCAGCGAGGTGTTGTCCGCGCCGGGCTTGCCGATGCGCTGGCCGAGCAGGCGCACCAGCGGCTCGGCGGACGCCACCATCGCCGCGATCCGCTCCTCGCGGTCGGCGGCCTGGGGATGCGCGTCGAGGTGGATCAGGTGCTTGCGGACCTCGCTGTGGACGCGGGCGCGGTTGCGGCGCACCAGTGGCTGGGCGAACCAGGTGAACACGACGCTGCGGGCGAGGTCGGCCACCGCCGGGTAGCGGACCTGCGTCGCGGCGATGATGTGCTCCAGCACCAGGCCGACGCGCACCCGCTCGGACTCGACCGGCGGCGCCTCCTGCACCCACTGGCGCAGCAGGGTCGTCGCGACGGCCGCGTCGAACACACCGCGGCGCTGCGCCGCGAAGATGCGGAAGACGGCCTGCTCCAGCTGGGGCGTGCGGTCGAGCTCGGTGATGCCGTAGTGGCCGAACACGTTGAGCAGGCGGGCCCGGAAGGTCTCCGGCAGTGCCGCGCGGTCGGCGTCGAGCGTCTTGAGGTAGGTGTGGAAGTGCTCGCGCGGGGAGTGGATGTGGTTCTCCGGCTTGGTCTCCTCACCGGCCGGCCGGTTGCGCGAGAGGTCGCAGAGGTCGGCGAAGATGCCGAGCAGCTCGGCCTCCGCGACGAGCGGCCGTTCCTGCAGGTCGCGCCGCGCGCTCATGTAGTCGGTCAGCACGCGGTCGGTCTCCGCCGCGGTGGTGTCGAAGCCCAGCAGCAACGCCCGCAGGTCCTCCTGGCCGCGGGCCGCGAGCTCCTCGGGACGCACGTCCGTGCGCGGCGCCGGCAGCTCCAGCTCGACCGCGGGCTCGGACTTCCGCACCTCGGCGGCGCCGTCCGCGTCCTCGACCTCCTCCAGCTTGAGCAGGGCGCCACCGGCGGGCACCTGCGTGCCGACGCCGACGTTGAGCTCCTTGAGGCGGGCGCGGAACGGCGCGCGCAGCACCGTCTCCATCTTCATCGCCTCGAGGACCAGCACCGGGGCACCGGCCTCGACCTCGGCGCCGACCTCCAGCGGGGTCGCGACGACCAGCGCGGGCATCGGTGAGCGCAGGACACCGCCCTCGTCACGGGTGACGCGGTGGGTGACGCCGTCGACCTCGACCTGGTGGACGGGGCCGTGCGTGCCGGTGACGACGCGGAACCGCGTGCCGTTGACGGTGATCTGGCCGACGTGGTGGTCGAACCGCTCGACGTCGACGTCGCCGGTCAGGACGGTGGCGGAGTCGACGGCGGACACGCCGACGCGGTACTTCGCGGCACCGACGCGGGCGACGCTGACGGTGTAGGGCTGACCGCGCAGCACGAACTCCAGCTTGCGCGCGCCCTCGTGGTTGGTGCGCGGCTGGCCGCCGCGTGCGGACGCGAGCAGCTGCGAGAGGTTGATCTGCTCCTCGTCCTCGTACACCTCGATGCCGGCCGCGGCCAGTGCGATCGCGGAGTGGCGGTGCGAGACCAGGCCGCCCTCGGCGCGGACGCGGTCGATCCAGGACGTGTCGGCGGAGCCGTCGATCACGGCGGGCTCGTCGAGCAGGTCGAGCACGAAGCTCTTGTTGGTCGTGCCGCCCTCGATGATGACGGTCGTCTCCGCCATGGCGCGGCGCAGCTTGCCCAGCGCCTCGTCGCGGTCGCGGCCGTACGCGATGATCTTGGCGATCATCGAGTCGAAGTCGGCGGGGATCTGCGACCCCTCCGCCACACCGGTGTCGACGCGGATGCCGGGACCGGCCGGCAGCTCCAGGCGGACGATCGTGCCGGGGCACGGCGCGAAGTCGCGGTCGGGGTCCTCCGCGTTCAGGCGCGCCTCGACCGCGTGGCCGAGTTCGGCGGGCTTGGCGCCCTCCAGCCTGCCGCCACCCGCGACGTGCAGCTGCGCCTTGACCAGGTCGAAGCCGGTGGTGATCTCGGTGATCGGGTGCTCGACCTGCAGGCGGGTGTTGACCTCGAGGAACGCGAAGAGCTTCTCACCGGGGTGGTAGAGGAACTCGACGGTGCACGCGCCCCGGTAGCCCACCGCGTTCGCGAGCCGCTCGGCCGACGTCTTGAGCTCGTCGACCTGGTGCGGTTCCAGCACGCAGGACGCCGACTCCTCGATGATCTTCTGGTTGCGCCGCTGCACCGAGCAGTCGCGGACCCCGAGCGCCCACGCCGTGCCCTGGCCGTCGGAGATCACCTGGACCTCGACGTGCCGGGCACCGGTGACCAGGCGCTCCAGGAACACGATGCCGCTGCCGAACGCCCGTGCGGCCTCCTGGCTGGTGCGCTCGTAGGCGTCGGCCAGCTCGGCCTCGCTGGTGATCACGCGGATGCCGCGCCCGCCGCCACCCGCGGTCGCCTTCAGCATCAGCGGGTAGCCGATCTGGGCCGCCGCCGCCACTGCGGCGTCGAGCGTCTCGACCGCGCCGCGGCTCCACGGCGCGACCGGCACGCCGACCTCCTCGGCGATCAGCTTCGCGCCGATCTTGTCGCCGAGCTTGCGCATGGCCTCGGGGCTGGGCCCCACGAAGGTGACGCCGAGCTTCTCGCACAACTCCGCGAACGCCGGGTCCTCCGCGACGAATCCCCAGCCGACCCAGGCCGCGTCGGCCCCGGTCTCCACCAGGGCGCGTTCCAGGACCTTCAGGTCGAGGTACGGGCGGGCGGACGCCGGACCGAGG